>JASHQG010000519.1 GCA_030037665.1 Acetobacteraceae bacterium | reverse complement strand
TGGATGCCGTGGGTTCGAGTCCCATCGCTCGCCCCATGCCGCACGCAGAAGAGCTGTCGCTGCCCGGATCCCGGGCGCTCGGTCACTGCGCCGGCGGGTGGTCAACCACCAAGCCGGCACGCGCGTGGTTGATTTCGCAACGCGGCCGTGTGACCCGTTGCCCAACACCATCACGCCGGTCGGGCGCGCCGAGACGCGGGCTCCTGTCCGGCAGCACGGGGGGCGCGTATGACGCGCACTGTTGCGATCGCCGGACTCGGCGCCATCGGCCTGCCGCTCGCCCGGGCCCTGGACCAGGGCGTGGAGGGCCTCTCGCTCGTCGCTGTCGCCGTGCGCGACCGGGCGAAGGCGGAAGCCGCGCTTGCGCGTTTTCGTGCGCCCCCGCGCCTCGTCGGGCTGGAGGGACTCGCCCGGGCGGAGATCGTGGTGGAAGCCGCACCGGCCTCCGTGTTTGAACAGATCGCCCATGCGGCGATCGAAGCCGGCCGGATATTCGTCCCGGCGTCGGTCGGCGCACTGCTGCCGCGGATGCAGCTCGTCTCGCGCGCGCAACAGACCGGCGCCCGCATCGTCGTGCCAACGGGTGCGCTCTTGGGTCTTGACGCCGTGCGCGCCGCGGCGGAGGGAGATGTGGACAGCATCACCATGGTGACACGCAAGCCGCCGGCCGGCCTCGACGGTGCGCCTTACCTGGTTGAGCGCGACATCCACGTGCTCGGCATCACTGAGCCGCTCTGCGTGTTTCGCGGAAATGCGTTCGACGCCGCCGCGGGCTTTCCCGCCAACGTCAATGTCGCCGCGGCGCTGGCGCTGGCCGGCATCGGGCCAGAGCGCACAATGGTGGAGATCTGGGCCGATCCCTCCGTCACGCGCAACACGCATACGATCCGCATCGAGGCAGCAGCGGCGCGTCTCACCATGACGATCGAGAATGTGCCGAGCGAGGAGAACCCCCGCACCGGGAGGATCACCGCGCTCTCGATGCTCGCCTGCCTGCGCGGACTGGTCTCGACGCTGAAGGTCGGCAGCTGAAGGATCGCGCAAGCGCCTGGCCGGCCGGGCGGCGGCAGGCCTGGTCCCTGCTGATCCCTAAGGTCATGATGGGGATCTTCTGGTGACCCTCACGTTCTTCGTGAACTTTCCGCTTCATTCGGATCGCGCGGCACGCGCGAACGATGCCTGCTGGCGGACCGCGCGACCGTGCCGCTCGCTCAGTCTCTTCTCGTCCACGATTTGCGGTTTGCCGCGTCCGGGGTTTACGCTCGCCGCGGCTCGATGATGTGGAACGGTACTCCCGAGGGAGGGGACAGAATGCGTTACAATCGAATTTCCGCCGACTGCCATCTGGACATGCCATGGATGCCACCGACGCTTTTCACCGAGAACGCGTCGCGCGAATTGAAAGATCGCATGCCTTACGTGACCGACGGTCCTGACGGTCCGATGTGGGTCACCAAGAGCGGCGCCAATTTTGGTCTCAAGAACGGTGTCGGCCCCGGTGGTGCGAAGCTCGTCCCCGGTCAGAACAGGCGCGTCGACATCATGGCCGAAACCGGCCTGTTCGCGGACGGCAAGAAGGATATCCGCCGCGTCAGCGACCCGCATCTGCGCGCCAAGGACATGGACCGCGATGGCGTCGATGCGGAAGTCATCTTCGGCATCCTGGGTTCCGCCTCGAAGCTGCAGGATCACGAAGCGGCCGCCGAGATGTTCAGGATTTATAATGACTGGTTGAAGGACTTCTGCAGCCACTATCCGGACCGCCATATCGGTCTGGCTTGCATCCCTTACGGCGACATCGACTGGGCCGTGCAGGAAACCTATCGCTGCGCCAAGCTGGGGCTGAAGGGCATCGAGGTTTCATGTTCGTGGGACATGGAGCCGATGTGGCACCCGTGCTGGGAGCCACTGTGGAAGGCCGTCGATGACGTGCAGTTGCCACTGCATTTCCATACCTTCCCGACCACTCCGCCCCGCGCGCGCGAAATGACATCGGGCCAGGTGCGGCGCGCAGCGATGTTCACCGGAGTCTCAGCGTTCCAGATGGGGCTGATCCACATCCTGGCGGCGATGATAGGCGCCGGCGTGTTCGAGCGTTACCCGCGACTGCGCGTCTCGTTCGGCGAGAGCGGCATCGGCTGGATTCCCTACGCGCTCGATCGCATGGACTTCGAGTTCGAGGATCGTTTCCGCGACCTGATGAAGCTGAAGCCGTCGGAATACTGGCAGCGCCAGTGCAAGGCGACGTTCCAGTTCGATCCGATCGGGCCGAAGCTCCTCAACGTCAACAACCTGATGACCACTGATACACTCATGTGGGGCTCCGACTATCCGCACACTGACGGCATTTGGCCGGAGTCGACGAAGTACATCGACGAACAGTTCCAGGGGTTGAGCGCCGAAGACGTGCGCAAGATCACCTGCGATAACGCGGCGAAGTTCTACAACCTGACGAACTGAACGATCGCGGACAACAATGTGCGATGGCCGGTCCGCAAGGGCCGGCCATACGCGTACCGTGCGTCTGGGCCGCGGCGTCCCGCCATGCCGGCGATGAGCATCTGCCGCGGCGAAGAACGGTTTCGCACAGCTTGCCGGCGTAGCAGCACGATCCTTGACGTGAGTGGTTCGACGCGGTCGCCGCGGCCGCTGCGCCGTGCCGCCATCCGCTACCTCCATCGCGCCGCCGGCCACGCCGTGCCGACCGGCGACGCCTGCGGCGCCGAAACCGTTGCCGCCATCCGCCGGGACGCCGCCCGGCATCGCGAACTGCCCGCCGAGAAAGCCGCCGCCACCGCCACGATCCTGCGGCAGATTCTCGCGCCGATCGCCAATGACTTGCGCGACCGCGCGCTGCTGCTGACCGGCTCGGCCGGTGCGCTCAGGCGTTCGGAGCTGGCCGCAACCCGCGTCGAGCAGCTCGAGAAGACGGAACGTGGCCTGCGCCTCACGCTGCCACAGACCAAGGGATCGCAGACCGACGCCGTGGCCGTCCCCCTGCCCTACGGCCAGACCGAGCTCTGCCCGGCGTGCGCTCGCCGCCTGGCAGAATGCCGCGGGACTCAGCTCGGGCGCGGTGTTCCGCCGGAGCTGGCTGCCCCGGCCCGACGAGTTCATCCGCCGCTTCCGGCTCCACGTTTTGCCGCCCGGGTTCTATCGCATCCGTCACGACGGCCGGCTCTCCGCTTCCGCGCGCAGAGCCAATTTCGGTCGCGCCCCTGAGCTACTCGCCGTCCCGCTACCGCCTATGACGACCCAGAACAGCAGCCGCTCGACGTTCGTCCGCCGTGCCCATTCTGCGGCGGCACATGATCATCATCGAGACCTTTACCCGCTCGCGCACCACTAGCGCGCCGCCGCATCGGCCGAGTTCAACCGGGGAGCCACCGTCGTAACCCGCCGCAGCAATCGCGCTTTCGCCAACCGCTTGTCTTGCGGCCGGTGCCCCCGACTGTGATTCGATGGCCCCCTTCAGCCAGCATCGCGGTGCGGAAACCCCCGGCACCGCACACCAGCATGGCGGCGACCCTACCCGCCACACCAGCCACGGCTGCAGCCAAACCGTCCCCAACATCGGCTAACATTCAAAATTCCCATAGACTGATGCCTGCATGTGGCGGGTTCGTTCATCCAAGACTTTCGTACGCCTTCGGCACCCGAGACTCTTCAGGTTTTCTGCCGGTCTGCTTTGTACGCGCGGAAGATTTCCGTCGTCATATTGGCGCCTCTACGGTGAAATGCCACCGATCCGTCCACTTGATCCAGCCGGCGAATACAAAAGTGTCTTTGCCGATTTTGCCATAGCCACCAGACCATCCACGACCCCACTCTACCGCACAACGAGCTCGACTCAGCTGCGCAACGCACGCGGAGCCGAAGAGCAGTCCTGGGGAGTGGAATGACTGGCATTCATAGTGATCACGGCTGTTTCGGACGACGGCCGTGAATAATCAGGCGTCCGCCGAGCAGCTATGCAACGCCGAGGCGCTCCAGAGCGAGTCTTCTCTTCCGGGCATGGTGCTGATCGCGGGGGGCACATTTCGCATGGGCTCGAACGGGCACTATCCGGACGAAGCACCCGCACACCTGGTGACGATCGGTCCGTTCTGGATCGATCGGACGCCAGTCACCAACCACCAGTTTCGCGAATTTGTAAAAGCGACGAGCTACGTAACCGTTGCGGAGGAAGCGCCCGATCCCAAAGATTACCCCGACGCGTTGCCGGGCATGCTGAGGGCTGCGTCGCTTGTCTTCACGCCGCCCAAATACCCTGTCGATGTGCGAGACTGGAGCCAGTGGTGGCATTTCAAGTTTGGTGCCAACTGGCGGCGGCCCTACGGCCCCCGCTCATCGATTAGCGGGCTCAGCGATCACCCCGTTGTGCATGTAGCGTATCGTGACGCCGAGGCCTATTCGCAGTGGGCCGGCAAGCAACTCCCGACTGAAGCCGAGTGGGAATACGCCGCCCGCGGTGGGCTCGACGGCGCCGAATACGCCTGGGGTGACGAATTGACCCCGGGCGGCCGCCACATGGCGAATACCTGGCAGGGCGCCTTCCCGCACGAGAACCTGGCCGAGGACGGGTATCGCCGTACCTCGCCGGTGCAGGCTTTTCCCGCCAACGGGTTTGGCCTCTTCGATATGATCGGCAACGTCTGGGAATGGACCGCGGACTGGTATTCGGCGCGCCACACCGCGGAGGCCGCCAAGTCCTGCTGCATCCCGCAGAACCCACGCGGCGGCGGTGAGGCCGACAGTATCGACTCGTGCGCCGCAGCCGGTCGCATCCCCCGCAAGGTGGTCAAGGGCGGCTCGCATCTGTGCGCGCCGAATTATTGTCGGCGCTATCGCCCGGCGGCGCGCCACGCACAGCCGATCGACACCGGCATGAGCCATGTCGGCTTCCGTTGCGTTGTCAGGCGGATGGAGAGGCAGCGATGATCGATGCCGATCAGCAGTTGAGCCCGCTGGCGCAGCTGGTGCTGATCATGACGCTGTTCCTGGTCGTCGCCGGTGTGGTGCTGCATGGACTAACTGCCGGCGATTTCGTGCGACTCTGGCACAACATGGTTGAGCGGGCGAGCGGGCCGATAAGGTTCCGCTGCGTCCGGCAGCCGTCGATGGCCACGGTCCTGGCGATCCTGCACGGCATTCGCCCGCGGCAGTCGCGCGCCGTTTTTCTGGACAATTCTGCGCAAGCCGGACGAACGCCACGGCAGGCTGCGCGAAGGCTGGAACGCGACAGCGCGGATCGTCCTGCCCGGCATCGCGATGGACATGATCTACCAGATCCTCGTGCTGCGGCGGTTCTACCCGAGCGAGGCGGTCATCGTCGCACTGCTGCTTGCTTTCATTCCCAACGTCATCGCGCGCGGACTGGCGACACGGGTCGCGGGCAGATGGCGGCCCGACACGTCGGCTGTCTGAACCCGAGGATAAGGCATGACGACAACACCCGATACGCTTCCCGGCACTGACCGCTTCGACGTCAGGACGACAGCGGACAGTCATTTCGGCTGGCTCCGCACCCGCCTCAGCCTGGAGCGCACAATGATGTCGGCGCTGCGCACGGCGGTTTCACTGATCGGGTTCGGTTTCGCCATCGTGCAGTTTTTCGAGCGCTTGGCGCAGATGCCAGGCGCCCGGCCAGCCCGCTATCCGCAAGTTCCGGAGATGCTTGGCATGGGGCTGATCGCCTGTGGCGTGGCGACCCTCGTGATCGCGATCTGGCAGTACCGATGGACGGTCCGATACCTCTGGAGTGGCTCCTTCGCGGCGATCGCCGGGATGACGAAAGAAGGACTGCAGTCGCCGCTGGTCGCGATTGCGGTTCTCCTGGGTTGCGTTGGCTTGTTCGCCCTTTTTGCCGTGCTGCTCCGTCTGGCCTGACGGTTGCGATCAGGCTTTTTTCATCAATGGCGAAAGGAGATCCGAGATGGCCAACGCGCGTAAGCCCAACATCCTGATCCTGTGGGGCGACGACATCGGCTGGTGGAACATCAGCTACAACAACCGGGGCCAGATGGGGTATCGGACGCCGAACATCGATCGAATCGGTCATGAGGGCGTGACTTTCACCGACTATTATGGTCAGCAGAGTTGTACGGCCGGCCGGGCGGCTTTCATCACCGGACAGAACCCGATCCGTACCGGCCTGACCAAGGTCGGCCTGCCCGGTGCCGATGTCGGTATCCGCCGCGAGGACCCGACGATCGCGGCGCTGCTGAAGCCGCTTGGCTATGCCACGGGACAGTTCGGTAAGAATCACCTTGGCGATAAGGACGAGTTTCTGCCGACGATGCACGGTTTCGACGAATTCTTTGGCAACCTCTATCACCTGAATGCCGAGGAGGAACCGGAAGATTCGGACTACCCGAAAGACCCCGCGTTCAAGGCTCGGTTCGGGCCCAGAGGTGTGCTTCACGCCTGGTCGGATGGAAAAGGCGGACAGAAGGTCGATGACACCGGCCCGCTCACCCGTCAGCGGATGGAAACCATCGACGAAGAGGTTACCGACCACGCGCTGGCCTTCATCGACAAGTGCCAAATGAACGATAAGCCGTTCTTCATTTGGTACAATACCACCGCGATGCACTTTCGGACGCATTGCGCCGAGAAGCACACGGGCAAAAGCGGTGGTCAGGGCAACTACGCGGATGTCATGGTCGCCCACGACGAGAACATCGGTCGCATGCTTGCGAAGCTGGACGACCTGGGCATCACGAACGACACCATCGTAATGTACTCGACTGACAACGGCCCGCACTTTAACGCTTGGCCCGACGCCGGGATTACACCGTACCGCAGCGAGAAGAACACCAACTGGGAGGGGGCGTGGCGCGTGCCGGTGTTCGTTCGTTGGCCCGGCAAAATAAAGGCGGGCTTGGTGTTGAACGACATCGCATCGCATCAGGACTGGTTGCCAACTGTGCTCGCGGCCGCAGGGGAACCGGACATCGCCGCGAAGCTGCTTGATGGGCATACCGTTGGCGATCGGACCTATAAGGTGCACATCGACGGCTACAACCTGCTGCCGTACTTAACTGGCGCCGCGAACGAGAGTCCCCGGAAATTCTTCTTTTACATGAGCGACGACGGTGACGTCCTCGGGGTGCGGATGGGCGACTGGAAAATGGCGCTCATGGAACAGCGAGCGCATCAGATGATGTGCTGGGTCGAACCGTTCGTGAAGCTTCGCGCACCAAAGATATTCAACCTTCGACGCGATCCGTTTGAGCGCGCGGACGAGAATTCCAACACCTATTGGGACTGGGTGCTTTCCCATACTTACCTGCTGTATGGTATGCAGGCGCTTGTTGCCCAGCAGATCGAGGCGTTCATTCAATTTCCGCCCCGGCAGAGAGCCGCATCGTTCAATCTGGATGCGGTCCTGCGGCAGATCCAGGATGCGGCTGGCGGTGGTCACCACTAGCGGTCATTACTCCGGGCGGTATCAGACGTGCCCTGAAACGGTCTGGACGTGGAGTACCGTCGGGTCAGATCTTCAGCCACACCTTGTGGCTGATCTCGGTCACGCCAATTGAGCCGGCGCAGCGGCGGTCTCGTAGCAAGACGGTTCGCTCGCAGAGCGAGCCCTGTTGATGGCGCTACTTCCCCATCCCCGCCGCGACCGCCTCGCGCAGCTTCGCGTGCAGATGCGGGTTAGCCG
>JASHQG010000518.1 GCA_030037665.1 Acetobacteraceae bacterium | reverse complement strand
CGTGACGCTCGCGACTGCGCCCGCGACGCAGGCGCGCGCACCGTCGAGCAATACAGGCCCCGCCGAGCACTCCATCGGCGAGCGCCCGGCTGCGGTAGCGCCGAAGGACGGGCGAATCCTTCTCGTAGGCGCGATAATGGGACATCACCGTGCCTCACCGAGTCGTGACAGGGGCCGAAACGGCGGAAAATCAGCAGAAATCTGCGAGCCGGGGGCACGGTCGGCCACCAGAACCGCCCCCCAAGCAGGTTTTTCGGCGCAGCGGGCGCACGGCGCCCGGGAGATGGCTCATGCACTCACGTGCGAGGCGATGCCGACCGCTAAGCGGCCGGAAACGGGACGGCAAACGCCGCCGCTTGCGCCGGCACAGCTGACCTTGATATCATGCTATCACCACATGGACTGGAGTGACGATGGCCCAGTTGCTCGTACGCAACCTGGATGACGCGGTGAAACAGCGGCTACAGCGCCGGGCCGCGCGGCGCGGCCGCAGCATGGAGGAGGAAGCGCGGGAAATCCTGCGCGCTGCCGCCGACCAGGACGAGGCCGGAAGCCAGACGGCCGAACTGGGCACACGAATCGCACAGCGCTTCGCAGGGCTTGGCCTCGTGGAGGAGCTGCCCGAGCTCCACGGCATTGCGGTTCCGGCGGATCTCGGTTCGACGTGATTTTGCTCGACACCAATGTGCTTTCCGCGCTCATGCACGATCCACCCGATCCCGCCGTTGTTGTCTGGCTGGACCGGCAGAATGCGGACGAAATTTGGACCACTTCGGTTACCGTGTTCGAGGTGCGTTTCGGATTGGCGCGGATGTCCGAGGGGCGCAAGCGCAGGGATTTGCAAGTCGCGTTCGAGGCCCTGCTCCGCGAGGACTTGGCGGGCCGCATTGCGCCGTTCGATCGCGCGTCGGCCGACGCAGTCGGCCAGCTCGCGGCGCGACGCGAGGCCGCCGGCCGTCCCGTCGATGTTCGGGACACTCTGATCGCCGGGATCGCTCTTCATCGTCGCGCAGACGTCGCCACCCGCAACATCAGGCACTACGATGATCTTGGGACGGGCGTAATCAACCCCTGGGCGCCTTGACGACCACCATGGACGCGCCGCCACGCGACAATCTCCAGCCCCGAAGCGGCCGAGGCGTTTCACAGGCGCATCGTGCTGCGACTGAGTGAGCGCCTAAGCGGCCGACCAGACTACCCTAATATTTGACCGATCGCGATCGTCACACCCGCAAGCGCGTCAATCGTTGTGACGTCCCCTGGGCCTTTCCGTTCGACCGACGCATACGCGTCACCACCGGGCGAGCGGTAGATTTCCGCCTCTCTCAGTTCCAGATTGACGATCCAGAACTCGGGGATCCCGGCTCTGGCGTAGAGCGCGAGCTTCACCCGACGGTCCCGCCGAAGCGTCGTGTCGGACACTTCCACCGCGAGCATGACGTCCTCCGGACGAGGCCCCCGGGTCTCATAGCCCGCGCGCGGGCGCAGCACGGTGAAGTCGGGCTGCGGCTCGGTGTTCTGGCTCAGGCGGACCGGATTGCCGACGGCCACGATGCCACGCTCGCCGACGGTCACCACGAGAAGACGGTTGAGCCGGTTGCTGATGGCCGCACGCAGGTCGCCGATCGGCGCCATCTCGACGATCTCTCCCTCGATGAGTTCGACGCGGACGTCAGGGTCCAGCAGCCTTACCTCGCCTATGCGATGATATTCATCGACGGTCCACCGGTGCCGGGGCAGTTCCGGGCAGCGTGACAGCACACTCGCGCCGGTCTCCACGTCCATCGCCAACCTCCTTTCACTGACCCGGTCAGCACAGCTCGTGGCCGCCGCTATGTCATGGCGCGAGGGCGACGCGCGATGCCTGCGCGATCCGCTCGCCTTTACCGAGGATGAACAGGCAGATGATCCAAAAGGCGCCGCGCGTCCGCGGTGCGATGGAGGCCCAGTCCAGCGCCGCCTGTCATTTCGCCGATAAGCATGAGAATAGTGACTGTTGATGCATTCGCTGCCGTTTAGTGTAAGAAGAATTGCCAAGGGAATTCTCAATATTGCCGAAAATTTGAGAGCTTCGGTGGCTCGACGGAGGCCCGGCGTGGCTCAAGATTCGAATAGAACGACGACCATTCGCGCAACCCGGTAGCGATTGATCAGCCGACAGGTGGTCGCGCGGCTTAGCCCTTATTGCAACGCCGCACCTTCCACGGCGCCCACCGCCAACCGATCCGGGCAGCGATTGAGCAAGCTGCGGATCACCTCCTCGCCGCGGCACGCCTCTACCCACGTAAGGTCCTCATCGGTCAGACTCTCCGACATATGACGCCCACCTTGCAGCGACCTTGTAGCGCGGAATTCTCAAATTATCGGCGCTACCCGCAAATGAATGCTCAATTAAACGGCAATTTTTCGCGGTAGGGACGCCCATTGCTGAACGCCCCCCGCGCAGATCCGAGCGAGACCGATTCGGGCACTCGGCTCCTACTTTGGTACCTGACGGCGAACCGCGCACTCGGCCAGGGATGCAGGACCCGCGGCTTCGGGAGAAACTCGTTAACCAGCCCCGCCATCCGCTCCCACTTCAGCCGCCCTCGTTGGCTACGACGACGTAGTTGCCGATACCAAAGAATGACGACGTGGTAGCGGAACGCCGTGATCGACCGAATGTTCGTCGGTACGGCGTGATAGGCGAAGTATCCGGCGACGACTTGCGCAAGCCATACCCCGGTCTCTGGGATCGGCCTGTGCCGTCGTCTTCGCAATTCCTCCTCGATCTCCCGCAGCTTCCCCGTCATGCGGTCGCGGCGTGACTTCCTTTGTACTGAATAATCTGCATCACCGCCGACCCGATCGGCCTTGGTTGATCGCTTGGCCCCACGGGATGACCGTAGCGCCTGTCACCCATCCGCGTCCGCGCGCTCCAACAGGCACGCATCGCCATAAGAATAGAACCGATAGCCAGCCTTGATCGCATGCGCATAGGCGTCGCGCATGCGGGCTATGCCGGCAAAGGCACAGACCAGCATGAACAAGGTCGAACGCGGCAAATGGAAATTGGTCAACAGAAGATCGACGGCGCGGAACCGGTAGCCTGGCAAAACAAACAATTCCGTATCACCCCTGAACGAGCGCACTCGACAATCCGCGGCCACAGCGGTTTCCAGCAAGCGCACTGAGGTGGTGCCGACCGCAACAACCCGTCCGCCTGCCGCCCGCGCGGCATTGATGGTATCGGCTGCCTGGGCGGTGATCTCCCCACGCTCGGAATGAATGCGATGTCGTGCGATGTCATCGCCACGAACCGGCAGGAACGTACCGGCTCCGACGTGCAGGGTCAGCGTCACACGCTGCACGCCGCGCGCCTGCAGCGCGTCAAGCAATGCCGGCGTGAAATGCAGGCCCGCGGTCGGCGCGGCGACCGCACCTGCACGCGCCGCGAAGATCGTCTGATAGTCTGCCGCGTCCTGCGGCAGCGGACCGTGCGGGCGGGCGATATAAGGCGGCAGTGCCAGCGCGCCGGCACGTGCGAGCGCCGCGGCGAATGCTTCACCCGAGAGGTTAAAAGAGAGCGCCACGCCGCCATCGGGATCGCGTTGCTGCACAGTCGCCGTCAGTTCGTTCGCGCCGTCGATTTGCAGTTCATCCCCGACATGCAGCCGCCGCGCGTTGCGCGCGAGCGCACGCCACACCCCGTCAGGACGCGGCCTATCCAGGGTGATGCCGACCCGCGCCGCGCCGCGCCGCGCCGTCAGTTGCGCCGGGATCACCCGCGTATCGTTCGCCACCAGGATGTCGCCCGGCCGGAGCAGTTCCGGCAGATCACGCACGACGCGGTCGTAGAGACGAACGCGCGCCACGTGCAGCAGACGGGCGGCGTCACGTGGCCGGGCCGGATGCTGAGCGATGCAATCCGGGGGCAGGGCGAAATCGTAGTCGGTGATATCCATCAGGCCGGTGTCGGCGCAACGCGGCGCAGCAGCCGCACCAGCGGCACGGCAATCAGCACGGCCCACAGCTTGCCCACGATCTGGCCCGGCAGGAACGCCAGACTGCTGAATGCCAGCCAAAGGAACACCACTGAATCGATCACCAATCCGACAATCGACGACGCAACCACGGCGGTCAGCAGCCGACGCCGCTGCAGCGGGGTGTAAACGGCGAAATCCGCCAGTTCGCTCAGAGCAAACGCGGCGCCCGACGCGACAACGAGCGCCGCCGGCGCAACCGCCGCCGACAGGGCAGTGCCCAGCCCGATCGCCGCCAGCCCCCAACGCAATCCCAGGCAACGCTGCACCACGTCGCGCAGCACCAAGGCCGCACCGACCGTCAGCACGCCGGACGGCGCCACGAGCCCGGGCGCGACCGGCACCAAGCACGGGCCACCATGCGGCACGCACACGGTGCCGATATGCAGGATCATCCAGTTGGCGAGCGGAATCGAGGCAAGGTAGGCGACAAATGCCGCCCAGCCGGTCCGGCGTATATCGTTCATCACCCCGGCAGATATGTGGAGATTTCGATCAGGTTGCCATCCGGATCGCGACAATACACCGACCGCATCGGCCCGAGTGCACCAGCGCGCTCGACCGGCCCTGCCTGAACCGTCACGCCGCACTCGCGCAGATGTGCGATGACCTGCGCCGGCGGCACGGCGGTGATGAAGCACAGGTCCGCCGAGCCAGGCTTGTCGTTTACGCCGGTGACCCACGTGTCGGGATCAGAGTCAGCCGGGCGGACATTGATCTTCTGGCCGCCGAACTTCAGAGCGGTGCGCCGCTTGGGGCCGAATTCCTCACGTTCCATGCCGAGCACGCGCTGATACCAGGCTGTGCTGATTTCTAGGTCGGCGACGTTCAGCACGATGTGGTCGATCCGATCGATGGTAAATCCCATTTGCTCTACTCCATCCCCTCGTAGAAGTCGTTCCCCTTGTCATCGATCACGATAAATGCCGGGAAATCCTCTACTTCGATCCGCCACACTGCCTCCATGCCGAGTTCCGGGTACTCCAGCACCTCGACTTTGCGAATGCAGTCCTGCGCCAGCCGGGCCGCCGGGCCGCCGACGCTGCCCAGATAGAACCCGCCGAACATCTTGCAGGCGTCCCGCACGACGCGTGAACGGTTGCCCTTCGCAAGCATCACCAGCGAACCGCCCGCCGCTTGGAATTCGGCCACATAGCTGTCCATCCGCCCCGCGGTGGTCGGTCCGAACGAACCGGTCGCGTAGCCGGCCGGCGTCTTGGCGGGCCCCGCATAATACACCGGGTGATCGCGCAGATACGCCGGCAATCCCTCGCCGCGGTCGAGCCGTTCTTTCAGCTTGGCGTGCGCAATGTCGCGCGCGACCACCATCGTGCCGCTCAGCATTACTCTTGTCTTCACCGGATATTGCGAAAGCTGCCGCCGGATCTCATCCATCGAGCTGTTCAGATTGACGGCGACCGCGTCGCCGCCCAGGTGACTGTCCACTGTCTCCGGCAGGTACTGCGCCGGATCGGTTTCCAGTCGCTCCAGGAAGACACCGTCCGGGGTCACCTTCGCCAGGATCTGCCGGTCGGCGCTGCAGGAAACGCCGATCCCCACCGGCAGGGACGCACCGTGCCGCGGCAATCGGATCACCCGCACGTCGTGGCAGAAATACTTGCCGCCGAACTGCGCACCTATGCCGATGTTGCGCGACAGCTCCAGGACCTTGGCTTCCATTTCCAGGTCGCGGAATGCGTGCCCCGCCTTGCTGCCGCTGACGGGCAACGTGTCCAGCCAGCGCGTGGACGCCAGCTTCACGGTCTTCAGCGTCAATTCTGCTGACGTGCCGCCAATGACAATTGCCAGATGGTACGGCGGGCACGCCGAAGTCCCCAGCGTCTTCATTTTCGTTTCGAGATAGCTCATCAGTCGCGTCGGCGACAGGATCGCCCGCGTTTCCTGGAACAGAAACGATTTGTTGGCGGAGCCGCCGCCCTTGGCAATGAACATCAGATGAAATTCATCGTCGTGATGCCCGGCCGGTGACGCTGCGATATCAAACTGCACCGGAAGGTTATTGCCGGTGTTCACTTCGTCGAACATTGTCAGCGGCGCCATCTGCGAATAGCGCAGGCTGGTCTCCGTATAGGTTCGGTGCACGCCCCAGGAAAGCGCCTCTTCCTCATCACCGTCGACCCAGACACGCTGGCCCTTCTTGCCGAACACGATCGCCGTGCCGGTGTCCTGGCACATCGGCAACACACCACCGGCAGCGATGTTGG
>JASHQG010000517.1 GCA_030037665.1 Acetobacteraceae bacterium | reverse complement strand
CCCCAGCACCGCGCGCAATCCGGTTGCGAAATCGCCCGCGCCGACATCGCCGGCAGTTTCGAACATGTTGAGCGAGGCGGTGGTGATCGCGCCGCTGCCCAGCAGCAGGAAGCCAACCGCGCCGGCCAATGACATGGCCGACGTGATGTCCTTGCTGCGGGCGACCTGCCCCTTGCCGCGTGTATCACGCAGTTTCTTGCGTGATGGGGGGAGGGTTTTTTCTTCGGTCTGCTCGTTCGCCATGGCTCACCGGCCGGAAAGCAGGCGAAATTCGACCTGGATGTACAGCAACGGCGCCAGATGGCCACGCAGGTAACCGATCAGAAAGATGGCGTAGACCGGCAATCCGATGACCTGGATCAGGCCTTTGATCGACATGGACAGGTCAAAGACGTTCAGTTGCGGCATGAAGCGGTTGATGAAGCCAAGCGACAGTTCAGCGATGACCATCGCGACGACCAGCGGTGCTGCGAGCAACAGACCGGAACCAAGAACGCTGTCGAGCAGCCCCAACACCTGCATCGCCGCACCGGGAGCGAGATGCGGCACCAGGACGGCGGCCGGCCAGACCACGTAGCTCTGATAGAGCGCCTCGATCAGCCAGTGCATGCCACCGGACACCAGGAAGATCGTCGTCAGCGTCAGCACCAGCAGCGTGGCCGTGATGCCGCTTGATTCCTCGCCGCTGGGGTCGGGCGCGACAGCGCTGCGCGAGCCACGCTGCTGGTCGATCAATTCACCGGCAGATTCGGCAATCCAGAACGGCACGGCGAAAATGACACCGAGGAGAAATCCGATCAGGCCTTCTTTGGCGGCTAGCAGGGCGAGGCGGGCGCCACTGGGCGGTGATGCCGCAAGCTGGGTGACCAGCAGAGGCGCGAGTAGCAGTGCGAGCGCACCCGCAACCGCCGCACGATGCATGCCCGTCAAACCCAGCCGTGTGGACAGCGGCAGGATTTGCAGCATGCCGATTCCGCGCGCGACGCCCAGCGCAAAGGCTGCGAGCGGCAGCTTGGCTGCGCCGATCAGAGCCGACAGCACTGTCGTGGCCGGCGTCACGCCGCCTGCTCCACCGCAGCGCGTTGCAGCTCATTGCGCGGCTCGGTGATGGGCGGTGTCACTGTGGCGTCGGAGGTAAGACGAATGGTGCCCAGTGGTTGGACAGTGAAATCCGCCAGCAGGTCGTGAAACGACAGCACGGGCGTGTGGACGCCGTTGTTCGCCAGCAGCGCACGCAGGTGCCGCCGCAGATCGATCGCGGTTAGCACCACCGGGCCAGGACCGCGCGAGGCGCTCACCTCCGCCCGCACGCGTTCCACCAATGCCGCCGTGGTGCCTTCCATAAGATTGAGATGCGCGTTGTTGCCGGCTTGCTGGATGACAGAACGCAGCACCGCCTCGGCCTCGGCATCGACGATATAGGCGCCGATGACCCGCAGTTTGTCGGCATAGGCGTAGCAAATGTGCCGGCGCATGCCGGCCCGCACCATTTCCGCCAGCATCGCCGGATCTTGCTCGCGCGGCGCGTGTTCCAGGATCGATTCCAGGACGCCGCGCAGATTGCGCAGCGACAGACCTTCATCGAGCAGACGCCGGAACAGATCCGCGGCCCGTTGCAACGGCACGATCCGCTGGACTTCGCGAACCAGCTCGCCCCATTGCGGCTCGCCGGCGGCGAGGATCTGGCGCGCTTCCTGCACACCGACGAGTTGGCCGGCGTAGCGGCGAAGCGCGTTGGCCATTGCCTGCGCCAGAACGTCCGCGGGCTCCATGAACCCCACACCGCTGGCGAGTAGTTGCTGGCGCCTCTCGGCGGCAATCCACAAGGGCTCGTCGATACCGGGGAGCGCCGGACCCGGGACGGTCATGACATCGGCGAGCATCGCATTCTCGACATCGTCGCGCAGCAGCAGGCTGTCCTCTGGTAGCACCCCCTCAGCCAATGGCACGCCATCGAGGTCGATGCGAAAGCCGCGTTCGGGCAAATGCGACTCGGTGATGTCGGCCGCTGGCACAGGCAGCCCGAGTTCACCGGCCAGCGCGGAGGCGGCACGCGCCATCACCATCTGCAGCCTCTCGCGCGGGAATTCCCCGCCAAGCGCGCGCGACAACACCAGTTGCACACGTGATGGCGGCGGCGGCACGCCAGGCTTCGGCAGAGCTTCCTGCAGAGCCGCGGCACGCCGGCGGGCTGCGGCACGACCCAGCAGGGCCAGCCCGACTGCGATGGCCAGAAAGATCATGGTCGGGAAGCCGGGTATGAAGCCGATCATGACGGCGATAACCGCGGCGGCCCACAAGGCCCGGCTGTCATTGCCCAGTTGCTGTGCGATTTCGCCACCCAGGCTGTCGGCATCGCCGCCGGCGACGCGTGTGATGACCGTACCGGCCGTGATCGAAACGAACAACGCGGGTATCTGCGCGACAAGTCCGTCTCCGACAGTCAGGATGCTGTAGGTCCGACCAGCCTCGGCAAATGACATGCCATGCTGCAACAGACCGACCACGAGTCCGCCAGCCAGATTGATGACGATGATGACCAACCCGGCGATGGCATCACCCTTCACGAACTTCATCGCGCCATCCATGGCGCCGTAGAGCTGGCTCTCCTGCTCGAGGAGCCTGCGGCGCTGGCGGCCGGCGGCCTGGTCGATGTCGCCGGCGCGCAGATCCGCGTCGATCGCCATCTGCTTGCCGGGCATGGCATCCAGCGTGAAGCGTGCCGCCACTTCGGCGATGCGCTCGGCGCCCTTGGTGATGACGATGAACTGTACCACCGTGATGATCAAAAAGATCACCAATCCCACCAGGATGTTGCCGGCCACCACGTACTCACCGAAGGTGCGGATGATCTCGCCTGCATCGGCCTGCACCAGCACCAGGCGGGTAATCGCGATCGAGAGTGCGAGACGGAAAACGGTGGCGATCAGGATCACCGCGGGCAAAGTCGAGAACTGCAGCGGCGTCCGCAAATAGAACCCGACCATCAGCAGGAGCACGCTGACACCGAGATTGAACGCCAGCAGCACATCCACCACCAGCGTCGGCATCGGCACGATCATCAGCATGATCGCGGCGACCAGCACGGCAACGACCGCTAGATCAGACCGGAAAGCGAGGCGGCGCAGCACGGCTATGCGGCCTTCCCGTGCGGCGGTGCGAGGGGTTCCTCGGGGATCGACCCGCGAAACACCGTGCGCGCTTCATCGGTGCGCCCCACGAGCAACAGTGCCCGCGCGCGCATCAGCCGCATCATGGGATGCTCGGCGTGTTCCGGCTGCAGCATGGCGAGCCGCTCGAGCACGTCAAGCGCTTGTGGTCCCATGCGGGAGGCGATCAACGCCCCGGTGAGCGTGCGCAGCAGTTCTGGTCGATCTGGCTCGGCCTGGGCCGCGACGATCAGCAGAACCACGGCGCGATAGGGTTGGCCGTGACGCAGGTAGATATAGCCGAGGCAGTGGACCAGATCGATGGCATCGGTGGTTGCATCGGTCATCGGCTGCTATCCGCGATCAATGTCGCGCGCCGGTCGGCGAGCGCACGCTGCATCCGGAGCTCCTGCGCCAGCGCTGTCGCGCCCAGCCCGACGATCTCACCCGACGAATCGGCCGCGCTGGACAGCATATCCGCGGCGACCGACAGCAAGGGAACAATGCGTGACTGGGTCAGCGTGGACGGGTTGCGGGGTCGCGGGGCAATCCATTCAAGCAGCTGTTCGGCCAGGCTGGCCGACGGTGCGAAATCCTGCTCTTCGCCGAGCTCGAGCAAAGCCTGTACAGCGTCGATCGACTCGATGCGATCGGGAATGCGCTCGGGGCCACGTGCTTCGGTCGCCGGGACGCCGGAAACCTGCCCATCTCCAGGAATCCGTGTGACGTCGTGACCGAGGGGCGCAGTTGCCATGGTTCAAAGCGCGATGCGGACTTCGAGTCCGCCGCGGCGCAGGATGACATCGCTCAGCGTGATACGGTCGATTTGCCAGCCGTCCTGCAGCACCGCGCCGACGACAAGGTGCTGGCCGTCCTGCGTTACGATGTTCGGTACTGGCTGCATCGACACCGCGGCGATCGCCAGCTGCGGCGAATCGGGTGCTCGAGCAACATTCACAGCGTCTCTGAGCGCAAACTGGCTGCTGAAATGGCCGTCGAACCACTTTTGTGCATCGAGCCAGGTACCGCGGTCGCGCGCCTGAATGCTGCCACCTGCCACCACAACGCCGCCGTTTGCTTTGATCCGCACCCTGTCGGCGAGACCCGCGCTGATGAGGTAGTGCCGGAAATCGGCCACCGCCTGAGTGAGTGTTGCCGGTGCGCGCGCAGGCGTTGGTGGCGCGCTCACCTCGGCCGCGCCAACGGTCACCGGCGCCGCACCGTGATAGACCATGGCCGCGCCCAGCACACCGAGCAGAGCAAGGCACGCCGTGATGAGCGTTCGCCCCTGGGGCCGTCGAATCGCCTCGGTTGCCGCCACGCGAATACGGGTGGCCCCGATCGTCACCACCGCACCGCGCCCCAGCATTTTCGGCTGGCCTGTCCTGAGCGCACTGCGGCGCAAAACGATCCCACCCGCCAGCGGCGTTATATCGGCGTGGTCTCTGGTCAACTGCAGCACAGCATGCGACGGGACGA
>JASHQG010000516.1 GCA_030037665.1 Acetobacteraceae bacterium | reverse complement strand
TTTCGTTCCGCGGGACGCGGCCGGCACGCAATCCCTGGCGGCATTTGCGACGCTGGGCATCGCTTTTTTCGCTCGCCCGATCGGCTCCTTCATCTTCGGGCATTTCGGCGACCGGCTCGGCTGCAAATCGACGCTGGTGAGGTCGCGGCTGTTGACGGGTATCTCCACAACGCTGATCGACATGCTGTCCGGCTATGCCAGCGCAGGTGCAATGGCGCCTGTATAGCTCTGGATCCTGCGGCTCGGCCAAGGCATCGGCCTCGGCGGCGCGGCGTTGCTGGCGATCGAGAAGGCACCGCACCATCGACACGCTTGGTTCGGCATGTTCCCCCCGGTGGTCAACGGCTTCACGGATCTCATCGTCAGCCTTTGCGGCCCGGAGCGCGACCAGCATGCGCGCTCGGCAGTCGGACTGTCCGGCCCCGCCAGCGAAATTCCCTTTATGAGTTTGGGACCTCCACCCGGATCGCTACCTTCGACTCGATCTCGACCGGAATCTCGAAGGGCAGCGGGCAGGTATTAAGGATCGCGCCTCTGATTACACCGTATCAGTGCGGCCGCATTTCAGAGAGACGAACGCCGTAGACCTTGCGGCACCAGCGGGACAGATGGCTTTGGTCCGCGAACCCGGTCGCGCAAGCGATGGAGGTCAGCGAGTCTCGCGTGTCTTTCGCCATCGAAACCGCCGCCCGCACGCGTCGATGCATGACGTATCTCGACGGTGTCATCCCGAGCGTCTTCGTGAAGGTGCGCAGAAAGTGGAATCGGCTATAGCCGGCCGCTTGCGCCAAGTCTTCCAGGGCAATCGGCTGCCCCATGGTTTCGGCGATGAGGTCATTTATCTTGCGTATCGAGACATTCGGCAGAACACTCGTCCGAGGCGCCACCGCGCGCGAAGCATGGTGCCGCGCGACGATAGACGCGAGTGTGTCCGAGATTTCGGTCCAATAAATTGGTCCGTTCGGCAGGCCGAGGGCAAGCTCGCGTCGCAGCGCCACGGCCAGATCCAAGAGTTGACGGTGTTGCGCAGCGACCAACTCGATCGCCAGACTCGTGGGCACGCCGAGGTCGCCAAACGCGAGACTCATCAGGGTTGCGGGCAGGCTGACCATCAGAATTTGAGTGTCCACATCCGGCGACGCTTGGAAGTCTAACCCGGGCGGAGAGAGATAAAGTGCGCCTGGTTCGGCTGCATGGGAAATCCGGCGTCCCGCCGAAATCCACTCGCATGATGAGCGTGCCGATCCGGTCAGATTGAAGCCGAGGCGCGTGTCCGCCGGGCACGCCGCCATGCGGGCACCCTGCCTTACCTGCCAGTGCGACAAGCTGGCGTTGGCCGTCCCGCCCGAAGAACCTTCGGCCAAAAGCCTCGCTGGCTCTCCTTCAAGGCACAGAAGCGGCGAGGAGGGCGAAGGCGGGTTCCCCTTGTCACGATGTTCGGACGGAGCCGTCTCACGCTCGGCGATACCTTCTCGGGTTACGGCTGGCAGCTTGCTCGCCACTCACTCCTCCTCGCAGGCATTTTTCGCAATCACGTTCAAGCCGGACAGCGACGCACTGACCAGATTGGGCGCATCCGCTTCTCTGGCTAATCGATGTCATCGGACGACAGCTGGTGAGTCATCATGATCAAATCAAGCAGCGAATTCCTCGTTAGCCAACTACTTTCCCGCACAGAACGGAGGAAGTTATGAGCGACAAAGCCGTCATTTTGGTGACTGGCTCAAGCACGGGCTTCGGACGCCTGACCAGTGTGGCATTGGCACGCCGGGGTTATCGGGTGATTGCCTCGATGCGGGATGTGACGGGGCGGAATCGCCGACATGCAGCCGATTTAGAGGAGTTGGGACAGAAGGAGAATCTACGGCTTGGCGTCGTTGAGCTCGACGTCACCGACGATCGATCGGTAAACGAAGCTGTCGATCGCATTGTGCGCAATGCCGGACGGATCGACATTGTCGTCAACAACGCTGGCATTAGCTGCTGGGCGTTAACGGAAACGTCGACGGTCGAACAGACGAAACTGTTATTCGAAACGAATTTCTTCGGCGTCCTGCGCGTGAATAGGGCCGTATTGCCGCACATGCGTAGACGGCGGTCCGGTCTGCTGATCCATATCAGCAGCGTTGCCGGGCGGCTGGTTGTGCCGTCCTTGGGTATCTACTGTGCCACCAAGTTCGCACTCGAAGCGATGGCGGAGACGCTCCGATACGAGCTGTCTCAGCTCGGGATCGACTCTGTAATCGTTGAGCCAGGCCCCTATCCCACAGACATCGTCGCAAATGCTGCCGATGTAACCGACCCGGTCAGAGCTGCGGACTATGGCGCGCTGGCCGAGGTCCCACGCAAGGTTAGGGACACGCTTGCGGCAACGGACACCAATTCGCAAGATGTCATCGACCGCGTCGTTCGATTGATAGAGATGCAAGCAGGCAGGCGCCCCGTCCGAACTCTCGTTGGCCCAGAGCAATTCCAGCCGGTTAACGACGTCGCACTACAGTGGCAGACGGTTGTGTTGCAGAATTT
>JASHQG010000005.1 GCA_030037665.1 Acetobacteraceae bacterium | reverse complement strand
AAGCGAGGGCCCGGACGGAAAATAGTTCGGCGGGACGAAGCGCGCCTCAATGGCGATCAGTATTCCGCACAGCAGGAACATCAGCCACAGCGGCGCGGTGATGTAAGAGCCAATGCCGGTCATCAGATGGAGTCGGCTTACCCAGTGCAAGCCGCGCGCGGGGAGCACCAATGCATGCTGCAGATTGCCCTGGCACCAGCGGCGATCGCGGATGGCGAGATCGGTGAGCGTCGGCGGACAGGCCTCGTAGCTCCCAGCAAGCGCGGGCACCATGTGTACCGCCCAGCCGGCACGGCGCAGCAGCGCCGCCTCGACAAAATCGTGGCTGAGAATGGCACCGCCGAACGGTTTCGGCCCCGGCAGATCTGGCAATCCTGCCGCGGCGGCGAAGGCGCGCGTTCGGATGATCGCGTTGTGACCCCAATAGTTCCCCTCGGCGCCGTGCCAACATGCGATGCCTTGCGCGATCACCGGGCCATAGATGCGGCCGGCGAATTGCTGGGTGCGGGCGAAAAGCGTGTTGCCTCCGGCGATGGTCGGCAGAGTCTGAATGAGGCCGACATCGGGATGTCGCTCCATCGCATCGACGAGACGGACCAAGGCCTCGCCGGTCATGACACTGTCGGCATCCAGAATCAGGAACTGCTCGTACGCCGCCCCGAACCGTGTAACCCAATCGGCGATATTACCGGACTTGCGCGCGGTGTTACGCAGCCGGCGGCGATAGAAGATGCGGTTGAAGCTACCGGTCTGCGCACGCAGCTCAAGGAACGCGGATTCCTCATCGATCCAGATGTCGGGATCCGTGGTGTCGCTGAGAATGAAAGCATCGAAGGCTTCGGCGGGGCCCCCGGTCTTTTGCAGCGACTCCCAGGTCGCCCGCAGTCCTGCCACTATCTGATGCGGCGATTCATTGTGGACCGACATCAAGAGCGCGGTGCGGGTCGACGGAACACCCGATTCGTGCCGCAGCAGCGCTGCGCCACCGCCTGCGAGCATGGAGCAAAACCCAGCAAGCGCACTGGTGAATGACAGGGCGATCCAGCCAAACAGCGCTGCGAACAACAGCACCATGATGATGGCAAGCGGTGTTGGGCCGTTCACCGCGAGCACAAGGTACATCTGGTAGCTGGCTTCGATGGTGAGAGCCGTGGCGGTGCCGATTACCGCAAAGCGACGCAGCCCGATTGTGCGCGGCGACGACGGAAGCCGTCGAAGCCGCGTGAATGTCCCGTCCAGCGATTGGGCTGGCATAGGCAGCGGCGCGGGGGCGGGTAGTGACCCCACCACACCCGGCAGCGTGTTCAGGTCGCTGTCCACCGGGCGATCCAGGTTTCGGTCAGCGGCTTGTCACCGTCCATCATGCGAGCGTGCAGCTCCACCATCTTCTGTTTGTTGGTGGCGAACTCGATGCTGACACGCCAGCCATGCACGTCCGGATTACGCTCGGCGACGGCACTGATGATCTTGCCTTTGTCGGTGCCGACATCGAGGCCGGGCGGCTGCGGCTTGTCCCACGCGTCCAGCGGAAGGCCGGCGAAGTCTACGATGTACTGTCGGTCGGTGCCGTTCGATGCCAGGCCGGCGCGGGTTTGCACGACATGCGCGACCGGCCCGGGATCCGGATCGCGCCAGCACCAGTAGAGGCGATAGGACAGTTTGAACTCGGACTTCGCCTTTAGCGGGTCATGTGGGCGCCAGAACGCCACAATATTGTCGTTTACCTCCTTATCGGACGGGATCTCCACCAGCTCGACGATGCCCTGGCCCCAGTTGCCAAGCGGCTCGACCCAGAGTGATGGACGTCTTTCGTAACGTGCGTCCAGGTCCTGATAGAAGACGAACTGGCGAGGCCTCTGCATCAGGCCGAAACCGCGTGGGCCGACATCGGAGAATGCGCTGATCTGCAGTTCGCGCGGGTTGATAAGCGGACGCCAGATGCGCTCGTCGTGTCCCGTGCGAAGCGCGAGGCCGCCGGAATCATGCACAGCCGCTCGCCAGTCGTCGGTCCTGGCGCGCGAATTCGGGCCGTAGAAGAACATGCTGGTCAGCGGGGCGAGCCCGACCGTCGCAATGTCGACCCGTGGATAAATGCGCGCCTCGACGTCGAACAGGGTCTGCTCGCCGGGCGTGATAACGAAACGGAACGCACCAGTGGCACTCTTGCTGTCCAGCAGCGCATGAACGGTCATGGCGTCCGCGCCTTTCGGCGGCTGTTCCAGCCAAAAGCTGCGGAACAGCGGAAATTCCTCGCCGGTCGCTTCCGCGGTACTAATCGCCAGGCCGCGTGCCGACAGGCCGTACCCTTGGCCACGCGCGACCGCGCGGAAATAGCTGGCGCCGAGGAAGGCGGAGAACTCATCGAGGTAATTGAGCCGGTTGATCGGATAGTGCAGCCGGAACCCGGCAAAGCCAATGTCGCCCGTTGGCGGGGGTATGTTGCCGAATGTGAACAAGTCCGGTTTGTACTGGACAAGAAGAGCCTGACCGTTCACGACTTGGTAGACGTCCACCCGATTCTTGTACAGATATCCACGATGGAGGAACTGAACCGTGAAGTTCAGCCCTTGCCCATTCCATAATGCATTCTCCGGCTTGAACCGGATGTCGAGATAGCGGGCGTAGTCGAGATTTTGCAGATCGGCGGGAAGCGATCCGTCAGGTGGCTTGAAAGGCTGAGCAGCGAGCTCCTTGGCAAGCGCTGGAACGGTGGCGGCGGTGAATGGGCTCGGCGCGTCGTCAGCCGCTGCGCCCCTGCTCAGTGCCAGCGCCAACGGGACGGATGCGCCAGTTCGCAGCAGCTCACGACGCAGCAACGGCACCTCCTGTTCATGATGCAGACCGAGCCGCGGTAGGAACGCGGCAGGGTCATCCCGAAGCCGTCGCGATCACGCGGATGTGCGGGTTGGTTGGGGGAGAACTATAACGCTCGCCGTGGGGTTGGAGGAAGGGGGGCGATGCAACCGCGAGAATGGCGGATGCATGGACCTCTTCCCTTGCATGGTCTGGGTCGGCTTTGCGGTGCACTCGCACGGCGGGGGAGGAATCTGTTCTGGCATTGTGCTAGACACCCGCCGTGCTCGCCCGAGACCCCGCGGCGGGTGTCGACTGCAGAGAGAACGATGTGCTCGCAACCCTGACGGGCTGGATCGTCGCGGCGATCTCGGCCGGAGGCTACGCCGGTGTCGCCATTTTGATGGCGGTCGAGAGCGCCTGCATCCCGTTGCCGTCCGAGATCATCATGCCGTTCGCCGGCTACCTGGTCTCCACTCAAACCTTTGACCTCTGGCTGGTTGCATTCGCCGGAGCGGTGGGCTGCAACCTCGGCTCCAGCGTCGCCTACTATGTCGGCATCCGCGGTGGCCGGCCGTTCGTCGAGCGGTGGGGTGGTTACGCGTTGCTCGACCTGCGCGATGTCGACCGGGCTGAACGCTTCTTCGACCGGTTTGGCACGTTCGCCGTTTTGCTCGGCCGCGTGCTGCCGCTGGTCCGCACCTTCATTGCCCTGCCCGCGGGCACGGCGCGCATGCGCCAGGCGCCATTCCAACTCTACACCTTCATCGGTTCCTACCTGTGGTGCCTGGCGCTGGCCTACGTCGGACAGCAGCTCGGCCGGAAGTGGAACACTGATCCACGACTGGCCGAGGTGCTGCACCGGCTGGACGCGTTCATCGTTGTGCTCGGCATTGCCACGGTCAGCTGGTTCGTCTGGCATCGACTGCGCCGACACTGACCGTCTGGTCACGCCCCGACGCTCGCCTTATCGTGCCGGCCGTTTGCCAACCGAGGCTCTTGAATGCGCCGCATCGTCTCCATCGCCGCCGTGCTCCTCGTTCTCGCCGCGTACCCCGTGGCGGCACAGGCACCGCAGGCACCCGTGCATGCCTGGCTGTTCGGGGGCTGGATCGGCGGAGTGTTCCCTCCTCCGGTGACGCTGAGCATGCAGGAGTGTCTGTCTGAACCAACCGTGATCTTCACGCGCGACGTGGTGATGCACATGACGATGACCTCGCCGACCTATGTGCAACGGGTGATCCAGACCGTGCGCGCCACGCAAGACGGGTTCGTATTCCAGTTCAACGGCCAACCGCCAACGGCACAGGGCGGGATTCTGGAGCAAGCACCGACACCGCCGGAAGCGGGCTTTGGCTGCGCCAACGCTGATACCCTGACTGTGCAGCGGCGCGGCGACAATCAAATCGTGTTCCCCGGGTGCTCCACCTATCCCTATCCGCTGATCCGTTGCGCGTCGCGCTGACTTGCCACGAGGAGACGTTCACAACATGACCCGTACCGTCGCCCACCTACTGGCAGAGAGTTTGGAAGCGCACGACGTTGATCAGATTTTCTGCGTACCCGGCGAGAGCTATGTCGGATTTACCAGCGCCGTGCTGCAGCGGAACACGATTCGCATGGTGGTGTGCCGACATGAAGGCGGCGCCGGCTACATGGCGGTCGCCGACGGTCGGCTGCGTAATCGTGCCGGCTGCTGCATTGTCTCGCGCGGACCAGGGCTGTCCAATGCGATGGTGTCACTGCATTCGGCGTATCACGATGCGACCCCCATGGTCATGTTGGTCGGCCAAGTGGAACGCAAGGATTTCGGTCGTCTGGCGCTGCAGGAACAGAATTACAGCCGCCTTCTGGCGGACGTGACCAAGCTGGTGATCGAAGTGAACGAGCCGGAACAAGCCTCGGAGGCCATTGCGCGCGCGTTCCATACGGCCGAGAGCGGGACACCCGGGCCAGTCGCGGTGATCCTGCCAGAGGATATTTTTGACGAGGAGATCGATGCCGATCCCGATCTGCCGCGCCCACGCGTTTTATCGGGGCCGCGCGTGGCAGACTCGGACAAACTCGCGGATATGCTATTGAACGCAGAACGGCCGCTGGTGCTGGTGGGCGGTGAGATGCTGCACTGCGCGCTCTACGACAGTGCGGTGTATGGCGACTTGCAACGATTTGCCGAACAGTGGGTGCTGCCAATCTGCCCGACGCATCGCCGCCCGACGCTGTTCGATGCGCGGCATCCGAACTACGGCGGCTACATGGGAATTCGCGTGCCACGCGAGCTGATCACCGAGATGAAGAGAGCTGACCTGATGGTCGCACTGGGTGAACGGCTGACCGATACCGTGTCGCAGTCATACACGTTTCCTACCGCGCCGCAGCCGCAGCTTCCGCTCGTGCATGTGTGGCCGGATGCGAATGAAGTGGGGCGCGTTTTCCGGCCTGATCTCGGCATCGCGGCCGATCCGCATGAAGTACTGAAGGCACTGCTGGCGCGTGGCGCTCCGGCGGGCGCGGCAAAGCGCAAGGGCTGGGTGGACCGGCTGCATTCAGTGCATCGGGCTCTGTTGGAGAAGACCTGGCAGCCGACAGCCGACGGGGTGAATTTCGCGGCAATCGTTTGCGAGGTGGACAAGCACCTGGCGCCGGATGCGACCATCACGTCGGATGCGGGAAATTTTGGTTCGTTCATTCATCGCTACATCGGGTTCAGGCCGGGACAGGTGTTCCTGTCGTCGATTGTCGGCGCCATGGGATCTGGCATGCCGATGGCGGTGGCAGCAACACTGCGGCGGCCGGGCACACAGGTGGTCGCGTTTCTCGGTGATGGCGGCGCACTGATGATGGGCAATGAGATCGCCACCGCCTGCCAGTACGGCGGTAATCCGATCATGATTATCTCCGACAACGGGATGTACGGCACGATCGGCATGCATAGCTACGTGCGCTATCCGGACCGGCCATTCATGAGCGGCACGAGGCTAACCAATCCGGACTTCGCAGCCTGGGCGCGGTCATTTGGTGCTGAGGGGATCGCCATCCGTGAGGAGAGCGAGGTGGCTGACGGCATTGCACGCGCGTTCGCGGTGAAAACGAAGCCCGTGGTGGTGCACTGCCTGACTTCAGCGATCCAGATGAGCGCGTGGCGGCGGTACCAGGGCGACAGGCTGCCCTAGACGGGACCTTCAGGGGGCGCCACACCGCAGTTATTGCGCACTGGCTGCCCGCCAAAGGCGGCGGGTCCGCACGGGATGAAACGACGGGGCG
>JASHQG010000515.1 GCA_030037665.1 Acetobacteraceae bacterium | reverse complement strand
ACGGCAACCTGGATATACATGTCGCCGCGCGCCGCGCTACGCAGCACCGAGAACCCCTTGCCGCGTAGGCGGAACTGATCACCCGTCTGCGTGCCGGGCGGAATCTTCACCTTCGCGCGGCTGCCGTCGACCACCGGCACTTCGACATCGCCGCCCAGGCTCGCCTGCGTCATGCGCAGCGGCACGCGCATCAGAATGTTGGCACCATCGCGCTGGAAGAACGCATGCGGCCGGATCGCCACATGCACATAGAGATCGCCATTCGATGCGCCCTGGCCACCCGCTTCGCCTTCCCCGGCTAACCGGATCCGCGTGCCGTCCTCGACGCCCGCGGGTATCGTCACCTGTAGGCTCCGCTCGCGCTGTACTGTTCCTGTCCCGTGGCAAGTCCGGCACGGGCTGCGAATGACACGTCCTTGCCCGCCGCAGGTCGGACAGGTGCGCTCGACCAGGAAAAAGCCCTGCTGGTTGCGGATTTTGCCCGCTCCGTGACATGTCGGGCAGGTGTCGGCGGCGCGCGCCTTGTCCTCCGAGCCCGTGCCGTTGCACGCCTCGCAGGTGACGCGCGTTGGCACGCGCAGATTGACTTTGGTGCCGGCGAACGCGTCCGGCAGATCGATCTCGACCGCCTGGCGGATATCGGCACCGGCGCGGGTGCGGGCGTGACCGCCACCGCTCCGGCGGCCCATGAACTCGCCGAACATCTGATCGAAGATGTCGTTCAATCCACCGGCGCCCGCGCCGGAGAAATCGAAGCCGCCGCCGAAACCGCCCGGCCCGCCTTGCTCGAACGCCGCATGACCGTAACGGTCGTACGCGGCACGCTTCTGATCATCCTTCAGGATGTCGTAGGCTTCGTTGATCTCCTTGAATCGCGCCTCGGCCTGCTTGTCGCCCGGATTGCGGTCCGGATGATACTGCATGGCAAGCTTGCGGTACGCCTTCTTGAGGTCGTCGTTCCCCACATCACGCGCCACCCCCAGCGTGGCGTAGTAGTCCTGCTTGGCCATCCCCTGCCTTTCAGTCGCCAGCAGTCAACCCCCGGTGGTCGCTCATACCGACCACCGGGGGCAGCGGACCGTCGATTCTTGACCGCTAGGCACTGATTACGCCGAACGCTTCTTCTTCTCGTCGACTTCCTCGAATTCGGCGTCGACCACCTTTTCGTCGGGCCCGGCGTCGGGGCCGCCCGGGTGCACGTCGGGGCCGGCGGCGCCTGCCTGCGCGGTCGCGTCGGCGGCCTTGTCGGCAGCCTGGGTCTTGTACATCGCCTCGCCGATTTTCATCGCCGCCTGACTGAGCCGCTCGGTCGCCTGCTTCAGCGCATCCGGATCGTTAGCCTCCATCGCAGAGCGTGCCGCGGCGACGGCCGCCTCGGCCTCGCCCTTCTCCTGGGCGCTGATCTTGTCGCCATACTCCTTCAGGTTCTTGTCCACCTGATGAATCATCGCGTCGGCGTGGTTGCGCAGCTCAACCGTCTCGCGCCGCTTCTTGTCGGCCTCGGCGTTCGCCTCTGCCTCCTTCACCATGCGCTGGATGTCGCCTTCAGACAGTCCACCGCTTGCCTGGATGCGGATCTGCTGCTCCTTGCCGGTCGCCTTGTCCTTCGCCGACACCGAGACGATGCCGTTCGCGTCGATGTCGAACGTCACCTCGATCTGCGGCACGCCGCGTGGGGCGGGCGGAATCCCCATCAGGTCGAATTGGCCGAGCAGCTTGTTGTCCGCGGCCATCTCGCGTTCGCCCTGATAGACCTTGATCGTCACGGCCTGCTGGTTGTCGTCGGCCGTGGAGAACACCTGGCTCTTCTTCGTCGGGATGGTGGTGTTGCGCTCAATCAGCCGGGTGCACACGCCACCCAGCGTCTCGATGCCGAGCGACAGCGGCGTCACGTCAAGCAGCAGCACATCCTTGACGTCGCCTTTCAGCACGGCGCCTTGCACAGCCGCACCGATGGCCACCACTTCGTCGGGGTTGACGTTGCGGGCCGGCTCCTTGCCGAAGAACTGCTTCACCGCGTCGATGACCTTTGGCATGCGGGTCATGCCACCGACCAGGATCACTTCCTGGATCTCGCCGGCGGTGACGCCCGCATCCTTCAGCGCGGCGCGGCAGGGCTCGAGCGTGCGGCCGATCAGGTCTTCCACGAGCGACTCGAGCTTCGCCCGGGTCAGCTTCATCACCAGGTGCTTCGGGCCTGACTGATCCGCTGTGATGAACGGCAGGTTGATCTCAGTCTCCCTGGAGGACGACAGCTCGATCTTCGCCTTCTCCGCCGCTTCCTTCAGCCGCTGCAGCGCCAGCTTGTCCTTGCGCAGATCGATGCCCTGCTCTTTGCGGAACTCATCAGCCAGATAGTCGATCACACGGGCGTCGAAGTCCTCGCCGCCCAGGAAGGTGTCGCCGTTGGTCGACTTCACTTCGAACACGCCGTCGCCGATCTCCAGGATGGAGATGTCGAACGTGCCGCCACCGAGGTCGTACACGGCGATCGTGCCGCCGGTCTTCTTGTCCATGCCATAGGCAAGAGCGGCCGCGGTTGGCTCGTTGATGATGCGCAGCACGTCAAGCCCGGCGATGCGACCCGCGTCCTTGGTTGCCTGACGCTGGCTGTCATTGAAGTAGGCCGGGACCGTGATCACCGCCTCGGTGACCGGTTCGCCGAGATAGGCCTCGGCCGTCTCCTTCATTTTTCCGAGGATAAAGGCGCTGATCTGGCTGGGCGAGTATTTCTGCCCCTTGACTTCGACCCAGGCGTCGCCGTTGTCGCCACGCACGATAGCGTAGGGCACGAGGCCCTTGTCCTTGGCCACCATCGGGTCGTCGTAGCGGCGACCAATCAGGCGTTTGATCGCGTAGAGGGTATTGGTTGGGTTGGTCACCGCCTGCCGCTTGGCAGACTGGCCGACCAGGCGTTCGCCGGAGTCGGAGAATGCGACCATGCTGGGCGTGGTGCGTGCGCCCTCAGAATTCTCGATGACCCGGACGTCCTTGCCTTCCATGATGGCGACACAGGAGTTCGTGGTGCCGAGGTCGATGCCGATGACTTTGGCCATGCGTTAGCTCCTTTCAGCGGGCGGGCGCGGCCCGAAGCACCGCGAGCGCCCCTAGTGGGCAATTTGTGTCAGCGATGTATGGGGGTTGGCCGGCCCGGACAAGGGCCGACGCGGGGATTTTCGTCCGGCGGCGGCATGGTCGCACCCCTGGCCCCCCAATCATGCCGAGGTGTTCAGGTTGACGCGGCTCCCGGCGAGTTCGGCGGGCGCCGCCTTGGCCACCACCACCATGGCGGGCCGCAGCAATCGGCCATGCAGTGTCCAGGCGGGGGTCCAGGCATGAATCACCGTGCCAGGCGTGTGAGCCTCGCTCTCCTGCTCCGCCATAGCCTGGTGCATGTTCGGATCGAATGGCGCGCCGGTCGGGTCCTCGCGCTTGATGCCGTTGCGCTCGAGGAGTGACAGGAAGTTCCGCTCGATCCCGTCGAGCCCCTCGCGCAGCTTCCCGACGATCTCCGGCTGGCCCGGCTTCGGCGGCGGCAGGCTGTCGATGCCGCGACGCAGGTTCTCCGCTGCCTCGACCACGTCGGTGGCGAACTTCTGCACGGCATACTGCCGGGTTTCGTCCACCTCGCGCCGGGCACGGCTCCGAACATTGGCGATCTCCGCCTCGGAGCGCATCCAACGGTCCTTGAGTTCGCCGACCTCGGCCTCGAGCGCGGCAATGCGCGCGGTCGCGGCCTGCATCAGGTCTTCGGCCGAGAGGGCGGTGTTCTGGTTCGCGGCATCGGCCGGCGGGTCCGATGGCGGAGGTCCCTGCGTGGTTTCCTGCATGTTATCCGTTTCGTTGCCCATTTTCGTTGCTCATTGCCGCGATGAGTTAGGGCGGCAAGGGGCTGCGGACAAGGCGCCCCGTTGTCGTCACTGGAGAGACATCAAGAATATCCCCTGTTGACCCAGATCAACGTGCACCCGGCCGATCCGTGGCAATGTGGCGCGCACTGGAGGCGATCATGTTCCGCTACATTCTGGTTCCAGCCACCGGCCGAGATGCGGATCTGCCGGTGTTTCACGCCGCCGCCGGCATGGCGCGGGCGACACGCGGCCACGTGGTGTTCCTGCATGTCCGGCTTGACGCACAGCACGTGGTCGCCGCCGTCGCTGCCGGCGACTTAGGCGGAACGGCAGACCTCGGCGACTTGCTGCAAAGCCTGGAGCAGGCTGCCGCGGAGACCGAGGCGCGTGCCAGGGAGCAGGTCCTGGCGTTCTGCATGCACGAGAACCTCGTGCTGGCCGACTCACCGCTGGCCGAGCGTCCGTCCGCCACGTGGCTGCTCCGGACCGGTGACGAGTGCCGGGAGACCGCCGCCCACAGCCGTGCCGCCGACGTGACGGTATTGGGCCGCCAGCGCGAAACCGGTACGGCCGACCTGCGCATGCTGCAGACCGTGCTGCTGGACAGCGGGCGGCCCATCCTGATCGCACCCGACCGGCCCGCACGGCACATCGGGCGCCACGTCGCGATCGCCTGGAAGGATACGCCCGAGGCCGCGCGCGCGGTCGCCTTTGCGCTGCCGTCGCTCGGCGCGGCGGAGCGGGTCACCATCGTTTCGGTCGAGGAGGACGCGCGCACCACGGACAAAGCCTGCGAGCGGTTGCGGCAGGCCCTGATCTGGCACAACACCGCGACGATCGTGCGCCACGTCAAGGCGGACGGGAGCGAACCGGCGGAGGCGTTGTTGGCGGCGGTTGCCGCGCAGGGCGCCGACCTGCTGGTGATGGGCGGCTACGGCCATAGCCGGTTGCGAGAGGTCGTGTTCGGCGGCGTCACCCGCCGCGTCCTGCAGGCTGCCGAAGTACCGGTGCTGATGGCCCACTGAACGGAGGCCGCGGCGCTGGTCGCGGAAGGATCGTCGATGAATGAGAACGTGAGGCTCTGCATCCTGATCGCCGACGGTGAGCACGCCAGGCTCCTGCGGCCGGACGAAAACAACGTCCTGCGGGTTGCCAACTACTTCGATTCGTCAACGGCGCACCGCATGGCGCATGACCTCGTCTCGGATCGTCCTGGGCGCGCGTTCGAGAGTGCGCGCCCGGGCAGCCACGGCATCGAGCCGCGACACGATGCCCATCAGTTGGAAAAGGAGAAGTTTGGTCATTTCGTCGCTCGCCAGCTGTGCCATGCGGCGGCCAGCGACGCATTCGACCGGCTTGTGCTGGTGGCCCCGGCGCACGTACTGAACGACATCGAGGCCGCACTTGACGAGCCAACGGCTGCGAAGCTGGTGGGCCGGCTCGCCAAGGATCTGGTGAAGGTGCCGAACCACGCGCTGTCGCGGCATCTGCATCAGTGGGTCGCCACGCCGCGCCGCATCGCGTGATGGAGCGACGTCTGGCATTGCGAGGCGCGGCCGCCTAAGAAGAGCCTGATGGCTACCGTCATCCCCGCGAAGGTCGGGGTCGCTGCGCGCTGGGTCGCGGCCTTCGCCGGGATGACACTGCTCGATGCGTCTCATCCGGTCGCGGGACGGCCACCACACCGGGTGGCCAACCCGCAATGCTCGGTCACCGGCCGCCGTGAACCCGCCGCGCCGCTGCCGCATTCCGGTCACGACCGGATCCCAGTTCACGTTCGAACGACCCAAACGTGAAGGACCAGACAATGCGCGTGAAGGATCAGACAATGCGAACCAGAACCAGCACGCTGCTCGCCGCGATTGCCGCAATCGGACTGGTTGCCGCACCCGCAGCGCACGCACAGCCTCGTAACTGGCACGGCCATGGTAACTATTATCGCGGTGGCTATCACGGCGGCTATCGTGGTGGCCCCGGCCCCGCCGCGACTGGCGCTCTGGTCGGACTTGGTGTCGGCGCTTTGATTGGCGGTGCGATCGTTGCGTCACAGCAGCCTTATTATGCGCCGCCGCCCGTCCCGTACGCGCCAGCCCCCGCGTACTACCCTCCGCCAGCCTACGCACCGGCACCTGGGTACTAGGCGAGCGCCATCCAGCATTCGTGGGATATGTTCCTGCCGGCGCCGTGCGCGCAACAGCGCGCGCCGGCGGGCGGCACGGACGATCGGCATGTACCCGAATGTCCCCTGTTCGTTGATCGGATGGAGGCGCGAGCCGCCACCAGTCCAAGGCTGAGCGCTGCCAATCCCGCCGCCGGCGATGCCGCGGGTGCGGTGGCACACGCAGAAAATCCTGACCGTGACCGCGCTCTGACGGCAGCGGACGAGGCATTCCGGTCTGGCGCAAGGTCGGGGCTTACGAGCGTGCGACATCGATGCGCACGGCGGCTGAACTGCTGTGTTCGCGCGCCGCTGTCATCGCCCGCGTCCGTTCGATGGAGCTCGCTGGGGATGCCCCGGCGGTCGCGTTTGACGACGCTTAACTTGATTGGGCCAGCCGCAACCCGGCCGCCAGTAAGTTCCACAACAAGGATCAGGACTGCACCTCGCCGCCACGTTTTCTGACGCACGACATGGTTTATAGCCGTTGCGTCGGACCGTTCGTCGGCTGTACCAGAAAGGTGAAAGAGGGTGACCGCGGGCGACCGGCTCGCAGCAGGCACCATAATCGGGCCGATCGCCAAGAGGCGGCGTCTTGCAGCGATGACGCGCGTCATTGCCGCAGCAGTGCCCCCCGGCATGAAGTCGATCAACGGCCACGACCTCACGCTGCCCCTTGGTACCCGTCGCCTGGATGCGGGATTCCCGATCCGGATCTGAACGTGACCGGAGGCAACCGAGCCGTACTTCAACACCAAGTTAGTCTCGCAAGCCGGGCCGTAGTTTGGCATCGGACCACAGCCAGCCAGTCCTCTCTGGATGATCGGCTGTGACGCCATCACGGCTTTTGTGGAATACGGATGTCGCCCTTCACAATTGATAAAGCTTACCTCGAGAATGCCGCGGCGAGGTCGCCGCTGCACTGAAAATGCAGGCGCCATGGGGCCTGCCGCGCGAGGCGTATCGGGCCTGTTGCGAAACATCTTGCAAGACGCGACAGAATCGGCTGTGGTCGCACGCCTGGACAGTTGCGCTCACAGCTGCCGCGCAACAGGCATGCAGGCGACCAAGAAGGACTGGCGGATCGATGGCCGTGCGGATAACAGTTGAACCATGGCGCGGTGATTCGTCAGACTCTGTGGCCGGTCTTATGGCGACGCCGGCGCCACGGTGATTTGGCTGCCACGTCAGGTACGCCGCGAAACCAAGAAGGAGAGAACATGTCAAAAGCCTTCCTCGCCCAGGTGATTCAGGAGTCGGCGGAATTGACCGGCGCAGCCGCCACCCGCACCGCGGGTGCGGTCATGGATGCGATCGTGAAGGAGCTGAAAAAGTCGGGCAAATTCACCCTGCCGAGCTTCGGCACCTTCACCGTCCGCAGGACCAAGGCGCGCAAGGGACTGAACCCGCGCACCGGCGAGGCCATTAAGGTCAAGGCGGGCAAGACCGTACGGTTCAAGGCGTCGCCAACGCTGAAAAAGGCGGTCTGAGCGACCCTGCGGCGAACGGCGGGCCACGGCGTATGCGCGCCGCTGGCCCTTTTCTTGTGCGCCAATACGTCACATTGCCGCCTGGACTGGGAGTTTTCGTCGTCTGTCTCGGCACGCTCGTGGTGCCGTTCGACTCGGCGGTCAACGTCGCCTTCCCATCCATCATCCAGGCGTTCGACATGCCCATCCCGGCGATCCAGTGGGTGGTGATCTCGTACACCCTCACTTACGCCGCCCTCATGCTCGTGTTTGGGCGGGTCGGGGACATGCTCGGGCATCGGCGCGTGTTTCTGTGCGGTGGCGCGCTTGGCACGCTCGCTTTCGCACTGTGCGCCGTCGCACCATCGTTGGCGTGGCTGCTCGGCGCACGCATTCTGCAAGGGATCGCCGCCGCACTTGCCCTCTCATGCGGTCCGGCGATCGCCACCAGCCTCTATCCGGAAACTGAACGCACACGCGTTCTCGGTGTCTACACGATGGTCTTTGGACTCGGATCCGCCGTCGGGTCGCTGATAGCAGGACTGCTCGTACAGCGTTGGGGTTGGCAGGCCGTGTTCTGGTTCCGCATGCCGCTATCACTCGCGGCGTTCGTCCTCGGCTGGGGTCTGCCCGCGGATTTGCCCGCCAGCGCACGCGAACGCTTCGATCTGTTGGGTGCAGCGCTGCTGGTTCTGGCGATTGCCACGATGCTGCTGGGGCTGAACCGCCTGCAGCCGGGCGGCGGTGCGGCGCCGTGGCTGGCGGTGTTCTTTGCAGCAGCCGGCGGCTTCGTGTGGCACGAAGTCCGCACGGAACACCCGATTATCGACCTGCACTTCTTCCGCGACCTCGACTTCTCTGTGCTGAATGCCAGCAACATCGCGATCGCGCTCGTGGCATTCTCCATCCCGCTGCTGATGCCGTTCTATTTTGACCGTGCGGCCCACCTGCCTGCGCCCGCCGTCGGTCTGATGCTGGCAACTGCGACCCTGGGTACTGCGGCCACCGCCCTCGTCGGTGGACGCATTGCGACGCACATCTCACCACATCGCCTCGCGGTTCTGGGTGCGGCCGCAACCACGGCCGGCCAGGTGCTGATCTGTCTGACCGGTGTCGCTGCGGGATTGGTCCCGCTTGGCCTCGCGATGTTCCTGCAAGGTAGTGGGGTCGGGTTCTTCCAGGTTGCGTATTTCGACATCGCCACCGCGACGATCCCGCGGGTGCAGCGTGGTGTCGCGGGGAGCCTGGTGATGATGACCCGTACCGTCGGCGTGGTGACCGGCGCGACGGTTCTGATGCTGGTGTTCCGTTCGGTGCGTGCACATGCCACGGCCGCGGGCGCCGGTGACGCCACCGCTTTCTTGACTGGATTTCAGACCGCTTTCTGGGCGTCGGCGGGACTGGCGGGGCTGGCGCTGCTGACCTTGTTGCTGCGCGGGTGGAAATGGCTGCGCGCAGATCCATAGAGCGTTTCCGGTCTGACCCCTTCGACCGTCACAGCGCGGGTTGGCATCGCGCGGCGTAGCGCGGCGAAGTATACGAGCCCGGGACATCGCACCGTCTCTCCGCTCCTCGCCGCCTGCGCAACGGAGCGATTCCGGTCGGGCCTGAACCGCGGCAAGTCAGTCCAGCGTCTCCCGATAGCACACGACCGCAAGAACGCTCACCGCGAGGCCGAACGCCAGCATCGGCCAAAGATCCGGCATGATCTCCGAAACCCCGTTGCCTTTCAGCAGCACGCCGCGGCAGATGCGCAGCACGTGCGTAATCGGCAGCAACTCACCGATCGCCTGTGCCCAAGCTGGCATCCCTTTGAAGGGGAACATGAACCCCGACAGCATGATCGACGGCAACAACGTGAACTGTGCCATCTGCATGGCCTGCTGTTCGGTCCTCGCCACGGTGGA
>JASHQG010000514.1 GCA_030037665.1 Acetobacteraceae bacterium | reverse complement strand
ACTCTTGCATGAGCGCCTGCCGGGCATCTCGGAAACCGCGAAGGTGTTTGCCGGCGTCGATGTGACGAAGGAGCCGATCCCGGTACTCCCGACCGTCCATTACAACATGGGGGGTGTGCCGACGAACCATCACGCCGAAGTGCTGCGGCCGACCACGGACGATCCCGATGCGGTCGTGCCGGGACTGATGGCGGTGGGCGAGGGTGCCTGCGTCTCCGTTCACGGCGCCAACCGACTCGGCTGCAATTCGCTGCTCGACATCGTGGTGTTCGGCCGTGCAGCCGCGCTTCGTGCCAACGATCTGATCAAGACCGACGCGTCACAGCCGCCGCTGCCGCCGAAGGCCGGCGAGGCGTCGCTCGACCGGTTCGATCACGTACGGCATGCCAAAGGCGGCACGCGCGTCGCCGATCTCAGGGTGGACATGCAGCGCACGATGCAGACCCACGCGGCGGTGTTCCGCAACAGCAGGACGCTGGCGGACGGCGTAAAGGAAATGCAGCGCGTCTGGCGCGGCCTCGAGGACATGTCGGTGTCGGATCGCAGCCTGATCTGGAACAGCGATCTGATGGAAGCGCTGGAGCTGCAAAATCTGATGGGCTGCGCGATGACGACGATGGCGGGCGCCAATGCGCGCACCGAAAGCCGTGGCGCGCACGCGCATGACGACTATCCGGAGCGTGACGATGTGCACTGGCTCAAGCACACACTGGCCTGGTGCGACGAGCGCGGCGACGTGGCACTGGACTACCGGCCGGTGAAGATGCAGACGCTGACCAATGAAGTGTCGGTGTTCCCGCCCAAGAAGCGAGTGTACTAACGCGATGGCCGAGTTCAACCTTCCACCCAACAGCCGCATCCGTGCGGGTCAGACCCACCCGGCACCCGCCGGCGCGAAGCGCGTGCGAGAGTTCCGCATCTACCGATGGGACCCCGACGACGGGCAGAACCCGCGGACCGACACCTACCAAGTCGATCTCGACGCCTGCGGTCCGATGGTCCTGGACGCGCTGATCAAGATCAAGAACGAGGTCGATCCGACGCTGACCTTTCGCCGCTCCTGCCGCGAGGGCATCTGCGGGTCCTGTGCGATGAACATCGACGGCGGCAACACGCTCGCCTGCCTGAAGCCGATCGAGGATGTAAAGGGCGCGGTGCGCATCAACCCGCTGCCGCATATGCCTGTCGTGAAGGACCTCGTGCCCGACCTCGCACAGGTCTATGCCCAGTACCGCTCGATCGAGCCATGGCTGCAGGCCGACAGCCCGCCGCCGCCCGACGGCGAACGCCCGCAGAGCCGCGAGGAACGCGCCAGGCTGGACGGGCTCTGGGAGTGCATCCTCTGCTTCTGCTGCTCCACCGCCTGTCCGAGCTATTGGTGGAACGGCGATCGTTACCTGGGGCCTGCGGTGTTGCTGCAGGCCTATCGCTGGATTGCCGATTCGCGCGATGAGGCGACGGGAAAGCGGCTCGATGCGCTCGAGGATCCGTTCAAGCTGTACCGCTGCCACACGATCATGAACTGCACCGACACCTGCCCCAAGGGATTGAACCCGGCGCAGGCAATCGGTGCCATCAAGAAATTGATCGTCGAGCGCGTTGTATAGCGGCGCCGGGTCGCCGAACGCCCGTGATTGCCGCCTGAGCGGACCGCGCCTTACCATCCTCCCGAGGATAGGGAGGATACTGCGATGCGCATTGCCAAGCTCGAAGACCTGCATTGTGCCGCCGGGTGGCGCGACTTCTCGTTCCTGAAGATCACCACCGACGACGGCCTGACCGGCTGGTCAGAGTACCTCGAGAATTTCGGCGCCGAAGGTCTGACCACCATCATCCAGAGGCTCGGCGAGCGCATCATTGGCATGGATCCGCGCCCGGTGGAGCAAATCACCGCGTTTCTGCACGGATTGACCAGGCAGTCGCCGGGCGGCATGAACCAGCAGGCGATCGCCGCGATCGAGAATGCGCTGGTTGACATCAAAGCCAAGGCGCTTGGTATTCCGGTTTATGAAATGCTCGGCGGACCGGTGCGCGACAGGCTGGAGCTCTACTGGTCGCATTGCGGTACATGGCGCGTCAGCTTCGCCGACCACATCAAGGAGTGGACCGGCTTTGATCCGATTCGCTCTCTGGCCGATGTCGAGGCGGCCGGCGCGGAGGTGGCGCGTCGCGGGTTCCGCGGCCTGAAGACCAACATCATGTGCTTCGATCGGGAAAAGCCGACAATCCATATGCCCGGCTTCAACGGCCCCGGCTGGCCGGCGCTCAACATTGACAGCACGCTCGTCAACGGCCTCGTCGCGCAGATGTCCGCGTTCCGCCGCGGCGTCGGGCCGCGCGTTGGCCTGCACCTCGACCTGAATTTCAACTTCAAGACCGAGGGCTACATTCGCCTTGCGCAGGCCATGGAACAATTCGACCTGGTGTGGCTGGAGGTCGACAGCTATGACCCCGCCGCGCTCGCGACGATCCGCCGCAGCGCCCGCACGCGCATTGCGTCATGCGAGTCGCTGTACGGCCGGCGGCAGTTCCGGCCGTTCTTTGAGAATCAGTCGGTGGACGTCGCGATCATCGACGTGGCGTGGAACGGGATCCTGGAATCGGCCAAGATCGCGGCGATGGCGGACGCCTACGAAATCAACGTCGCGCCGCATAACTTCAATGGTCATATCGGCTCCTTGATGAGCGCGCATCTCTGTGCGGCGATTCCCAATTTCCGGGTGATGGAGATCGACATCGAGGACGTTCCCTGGAAGGACCAACTCGTCAGCGCACCGCCGGTCATCGAGCAGGGGCAGTTGCTCATTCCGACCGGCGCCGGCTGGGGTGCCGAGGTGAACGAAGAGGTGATCCGCGCCCATCCGCCCCAGCGTCCGGTGAAATGGCGGGACTGACGCTTTGACGAGCGCCTCCACATTACGCCATTGTCATACGCTCTCTGGGTCTCGGAGGAGGGGGCGGAGCGATGCAGCGAGGGCTCGATGCGCTTCTGAAGCGTCTGATCACTGTCGGCCGGCTTACCGTGCGCTGGCCGAACGGTTCATCGCGGACCTACGAGGGCAATCCCGGCCCCGAAGCCGCCCTCGCCATCCGCACCCGCGGCGCGGTCGCGCGCCTCCTGTGGAACCCGCCGCTCGCTGTTGGCGAATGCTACATGGACGGCACGCTGGTGCCGGAGGACTGCGGCATACACGACGTTCTGGATGTCCTGGTCAGCAACGTGGCCGCCAGCGGACGGACACACGCCGTTGCGCGCTGGCGCAGCGCGTTGCGCGTGCTGAAGCGGCGCGTCGACCAGTACAATCGACTGGGTGCGTCGCGTCGCAACGTCGCGCATCACTACGATCTGAACGGCCGGCTCTATAGTCTGTTCCTGGATCGCGATCGGCAGTACTCGTGCGCCTATTTCCCGCGCGGCGACGAAACGCTGGAAGAAGCGCAGCTGGCGAAGAAGCGGCACATCGCGGCGAAGCTCTGCCTGAACCGCCCGGATCTCAGCGTGCTGGACATCGGCTGCGGCTGGGGAGGCCTCGCACTGACCTTGGCGCGCGATTACGGTGCGCGCGTCCTCGGCATCACGCTCTCGACCGAGCAACTCGCCGAAGCACGCAACCGTGCCATCGCAGAAGGCCTGCAGGACCGCGTGGCATTCGAACTTTGCGACTACCGCCTGATGGACCGCAATTTCGACCGCATCGTCTCGGTCGGCATGTTTGAGCATGTCGGTGTCGGGTTCTACCGCGCGTTTTTCGATGCGGTGGCACGCTGCCTGAACAAGGGCGGCGTGGCGTTGCTGCACACAATCGGCCGCAGCGATGGTCCTGGCAGCACCAATCCGTGGATTGCAAAATATATCTTCCCGGGCGGCTATACGCCGGCTCTCTCTGAGGTTGTGCCGGCCATCGAGAAGAGCCGGCTGATCACGACCGATGTGGAAGTGCTGCGGCTGCACTATGCGGAAACACTCCGCCACTGGCGCCGGCGTTTCACCGCCAACCGCGATGCGATCTCCTCGCTCTATGACGAGCGGTTCTGCCGCATGTGGGAGTTCTATCTGTCCGGTGCCGAACTGTCGTTCCGCCGCGAGGCCAACGTCGTGTTCCAGATCCAGCTCGTACACGACCAGACCGCGGCGCCGCTGACACGCGATTACATCGGCGCGTCGGAACAGTCGATGGCACCACGCAAGACCTCGCCCGCAGAGTGGGATTGGGCGGCACGGCGGACGGACGCATCAAAGCGGACCGACGCGCCGCGCAGCGGCGGGTGAACCCTGCCATCCCGAGGAACGACGCGAGGAAGCAACCCCTGGCGGGCGATCGCCTCCCGGGGCTTCCGGCACTGACGGCTGAACGCCACTCTGCCGCCTGCCGCGTCGCGCGGTAGATCACGTCATCGAGCGCGGGCTTCACCCGCTGCGTGAAGGTGTCGAGCGTCTCGATCACCACGTCTTTCGGTGTCTGGGCGTAGTGGTTGATCAGCGTGACGTATTCTGCCGGAAAGACACGCCATTGCGCCAGCAGCTCCGCCCGGACCTCCTCCACCGAACCGAACACGAACAATCCTGAGCCGACCAGCGAGCCGAAATAATCGTCGTTCTCGACCTTCCGCCGCCCCATCGCGGCGTAGAAATTCTTCCAGATGTCGAGATCGTACGTACGGATGCGGTGGAGCGCATCCTCTTTGGTCCTGCCGATCTGGATCCAGCGCACCATGCACTGGTTCTGTCCTGGCAGGAACGAACGCCCCTTCGCGGCGGCCGCCTTGCGGAAGTGCTCCGACAGCGACCCGGCCGACTGGATGTTGGTACAGTACGTCGGCACAAAACCGTGCTTGCCGCAGAAAGCGATCGTGTCAGGGCTGCCGCTACCGGAGACGAACACCGGCGGATGGGGTTCAGTCCGCGGCGCGGGACACACCGCGACACGACGTGTGTGACCCGCTCTGTCGACCTCGCCGGGCGCGCCGAGGTGCTGCGTCACACCCGCGCGCGCGAGCGGCCAGTCATCGACGCCGGTGTCATGGGGATAGGGAATCTGCCAGGTATCGCTCTTGTGGTCGAAGCTTTCCTGCGTCCAGGCCTTGGTCATGATCTCGCCATGGTCCTCGAAGATGCCGCGATTCCTCGCATCGTCCTCGAGGTCCTTCTTGCCGGTGGTCTCCCGCGAGAACCCGCCAAGCCGCGTTTGCACGTTAT
>JASHQG010000513.1 GCA_030037665.1 Acetobacteraceae bacterium | reverse complement strand
CACGGTGACGGGCAGTTCGACGATGATGTCATCGCCTTCGCGACGGAACAGCGGGTGCGGTGTCACGGCGATCTCGATCAGGGCGTCGCCCGAGGGGCCGCCACCGAGACCGGGCATGCCCTGGCCCTTAAGCCGCAGCACCTGCCCGTCGCGCGCGCCGGTCGGGATCCGCACGTCGAGCGTGCGCCCGTCGGGCAGCGTGATGCGGCGGGTCGTGCCGTTTGCCGCCTCGAGGAAGCTGACCGGCAGCGTGTAGTGGGCATCGGCGCCGCGCGCCGAGAAGCCACGGCCGCGCGCGGCTCCAGCGCCGGCGCCGAAAGCATGGGCGAAAATGTCCTCCAGATCCTCCGGACTGACGTTGCCGCTGTATTTCCGATGGCCGCCAGTTTCGCCGAAGTCGCGGTAGAACGAACGCTCTGGCTGCACCTCGTGACCTTCGGCATCGATCTCGCCGCGGTCGTACCGGGCGCGCTTGTCCTTGTCGCCAAGGAGATCGTAGGCGGCGCTGATCTCCTTGAAACGCTCAGCCGCCTCCGCCTTGTCCGGATTGACGTCGGGGTGGAAGCGCTTGGCGAGGGTGCGGTACGCCGAGCGGATGGTGGCGTCGCTGTCGGTCTTCTGCACGCCGAGGACTTCATACGGATCCTTCATGCGCGGGGACATAAGTCCGCCACAGCCGCGAGGGAAGCCCGCGCGTCCAACCGACGATGCGGCCTGGCGACGTTGGCCATGCCATGACCCCGAAGGGCCGCCACCTCGGCGAGACAACGCAAACCAGGCCTCCCCTGCCCCGTGCCTGCCCGCTATCCTGCCGGTGCCTGATTTGGCGCGAGGGAACCCAGATGGCGGACACCGTCAGCTACAGCGATTTCGAGCGCGTCGACATCCGCGTCGGCACCATCGTCGACGCGCAGCCGTTTCCTGAAGCGCGCAAGCCGGCGCTCAAGCTGGTCATCGATTTCGGGGCGGCGATCGGCACCAAGAGTTCTTCGGCGCAGCTGACCGTGCATTACCGGCCGGATCAGCTGATCGGCCGTCAGGTGCTGGCTGTGGTGAACTTTCCGCCGCGGCAGATCGGGCCATCCATGAGCGAGGTGCTGACGCTCGGCGTGCCTGACGAAGACGGCGCGGTGGTGCTGCTGAAGCCCGATTTCAAAGTGCCCAACGGCGGTAAGCTGTTCTGAACGCGACGGCGGCTGCATAGGATCGGGCATCGGGCAGTCGGCTTGGTAAGCCGCGCCTGTTGAACGACCCGACGATCAGGCGTTTCATTGCGCCGGCCTGACGTCACCGCAGGCGTTGGGCCGCTGACCGTTGCCGCATTCACGCCTAAAGATGACGCACCGCCAGGCTGAGGGAGCCGCCGGCCTATGGCGACCCACTATTACACGGTCACCTGGGATCAGTTGCACCGCGACGCGCGGGCGCTGGCATGGCGCCTGATCGAGCGCGGCCCCTATCGCGGCATTGTCGCCATTACCCGCGGCGGGCTGATCCCGGCCGCCATCATTGCGCGCGAACTGGATGTCCGCCTCGTCGAGTCCGTCTCTGTTCTGACCTATGGCGGCGCGCGCCGCGGCACACTGGCCGACGAACAGGCGATCGGCGCGCCGGTTGTGCTGAAGCCGCCGGCCGCGGCCGGCGATGGCGAGGGCTTCCTGATCGTTGACGACCTTGTGGACAGCGGCACCACCGCGCGGGTGGTGCGCGACCTGCTTCCCCGCGCGCATTTCGCCTGTGTCTATGCCAAGCCCGCCGGGCGGGCCGCCGTTGATACGTTCGTCACCGAGGTGTCGCAGGACACCTGGATCATGTTCCCGTGGGACACCGAATTGCAGTTTGTCACACCGCTGGTGAACCGCGGCGAGAGCTGAGTTTCAGGGATGCAGGAAACGCCCGGCTGGACGCAGGTGGCACACTTGACCCTGCCGCCGATCATACGTAAGCAAATGACAGTCGTTGTAAGGGAGAGAACCGTGCCATCACTGGATGGCCAGGGAACCCCCTTCAACGGGTTCCATCTCGAAGATCATGTCGGCTTCCTGCTCCGTCGCGCTCACCAGCGGCACGTCGCGCTGTTCCTGGAAGCTGTCGCGCGCAGTGCGCTCACGCCCACGCAGTTCGCGGCGCTCTACAAGGCCGTCGAGGTCGGGCAAGTGACGCAGAACCGGCTCGGCCGGCTGACCGCCATGGATCCCGCCACGATCCAGGGCGTGGTCCGCCGGTTGACTGCGCGCGGACTGCTGCGGCGCACGCGCGACCCGATGGACCGGCGCACCGCGGTGCTCGCCCCGACCGAGGCGGGGGTTGCCCTGATCACGTGCGCCGTGGCATGCGCGCAACGGGCACACGAAGCGGCGCTCGCGCCGCTGAACCCCGCCGAGCAAGACCAGTTGCTGGCGCTGCTGCGTCGGCTTGCCTGAGTCTCCAGAAGGATCGTGCCCACATGGATGGCATGATGGCCGCGCCACCGCTGTCCCTCTCTGGCCGTGAGGGCCTGGACGGCGAAGCGAACCGGGGGGAGAGGCGGCCGTGTGCGGCCGGGGACGCGCTGCGGTTCGGCAACCGGCCCCTCTTTCCTCTCCCGCAACGGGGGAGAGATGCTGTCTCAGGATTGCAGTGCCGGCCATGATGGACGCTGTCTCTTCTCCGCTCGCTTTCGGCTTCAGCTTCGCTGACCTCGCCGGCCGCGAGGGGCTGATCCGGCTCGACCGCATCTTCCTCGAGCGCCTCGCGATGGAGGAGCCAGGCCTGCACACGCGCCTGCTCTCGGCGCGGGCCGAGCCCGATAGCCTCACGCATCGCGACGAGAGCGACCTCGTCGTGGCGCTCGGCCCGCACGTCGACGCGTTTGTCGCCGCATTGTTCCAGATCGAACCCGAGACCCTCGCACTGGCGCGCGAGACGGCCGCACTCGATCCGATCCACGCGTGCAAGCGCCTGTTCGTGCAGCGCCAGGCGGTCAAGAAATACGCCGATCCGTCCGGCTTTGACGGCCCCGCATTGCGCATCGAGCTTGAGGCGCGGGCGGGCGAAAAACTGACCGAACGTGCCTTCGCCTCTCATGTCGCCCTCTGGGAAAAATCCGGTGATGCCGAGTCACTGGACATCGCGATGCGCTACGCCGCGTGGGCAACACTGACCGCTGCTGGTCGCGCCGCGCATCGGGGCGGGACGATGTTCGGCGTGCCGCACCGCCTCGATCCCAACCACCTGGTGCCCGTCGAAACGATCGAGCGCGACGGCGTGACGATGTTGCGCCTCCCCGAACATCAGTGGCGGCATCGCGACGGGTTTGCGCTGACCGATAACGGGATGAACCGCCAGCAGGCGCTCGATCAGATTAACTACTGCATCTGGTGCCACACGCAGGGCAAGGATTCCTGCAGCACGGGTCTCAAGGATCGCAAGAGCGGTGAGTTTCAGAAATCGCCGTTCGGCGTGCTGCTCGCCGGCTGTCCCCTGGATGAGAAGATCAGCGAGATGCACACGCTGCGCGCCCAAGGCAGCGTGATCGGCGCGTTCGCGACCATCGCCGTCGACAATCCAATGATGGCGGCGACCGGGCACCGCATCTGTAACGACTGCATGAAGGCCTGCATCTATCAGCGACAGGACCCGGTCGATATCCCGCAGGCAGAGACGCGCGTCCTGAAGGACGTCCTCTCGCTACCCTGGGGGTTTGAGATTTACGCACTGCTGACGCGGTGGAATCCCCTCGATATTCGCCGTCCGCTGCCGCGTCCCGACAGTGGGCGCAAGGTGTTGATCGTCGGGTTGGGACCGGCCGGTTTCACGCTCGCGCATCATCTGATGAATGACGGCCAGACTGTGGTCGCAATCGACGGTTTGAAGATCGAGCCGCTCGGCATCGATGCCACCGCGCCAGTGCGCGACGTCGACACCTTGTTCGAGAATCTGGACGACCGCGTGATGGCCGGCTTCGGTGGCGTCGCCGAGTACGGTATCACCGTGCGCTGGAACAAGAATTTCCTGAAGCTGGTACGACTGCTGTTGGAACGGCGCGCACAGTTTGCGCATTTCGGCGGCATTCGCTTCGGCGGCGGCGCGACGCTGTCAATGGATGACGCCTGGGCGATGGGCTTCGACCACATC
>JASHQG010000512.1 GCA_030037665.1 Acetobacteraceae bacterium | reverse complement strand
CGTTACGAGTTTGGAATATTTGAGCAAGCCATCAAAGACGGCTGGCAGGTAGAGGTCACGGATAAGTGGCTCCGTTTTGGCAACCCCTGGGAAATCGTCCGGCCGGAAATCTACTACGAAGTGAAATTCGGCGGCCGCACCGAGACCGGGCGAGACGAACACGGGCGATACCAGGTCCGTTGGCTTCCTGACACAGAGGTCAAGGGCGAAGCCTATGACACACCGATCTTGGGGTATCGGGTGGGTACATGCAACGTACTCCGCCTGTGGAAAGCCGAGGCGGTGGAGTCGTTCGATTTCGCCGCTTTCAACCAGGGTGACTATTACCGCGCAGTTGCGGACAAGATGGAGTCGGAGAACATCACCAAGGTGCTGTACCCGAACGACGAGCTGATTCAAGGGAGGACGCTGCGCCTCCAACAGCAATATTTCTTTGCGAGCTGCTCATTGCAAGACATGATTCGGATCCACCGGGGGCTGGGCCGCCCGTTGGAGACGTTCCACGAAAAATGGGCGGTGCAACTCAACGACACACACCCAGCCATCGCGGTCGCCGAGTTGATGCATCTTCTGGTTGACGATCACGGAATGGACTGGAACAAGGCGTGGAACGTTACCCGCAATACTTTCGCCTACACCAATCACACGCTCCTTCCCGAGGCGCTGGAGAAATGGCCAGTCGACCTGATTGGCCAGCTTCTGCCCCGGCACCTCGAGATTATCTACGAGATCAACGTCCGCTTTCTCGACGAAGTGCGAATGGCGTTTCCGGGTGACATAGCCCGGCTTTCCCGGATGTCTCTCATCGATGAAACCGGCGAGCGCTTCGTGCGTATGGCCTACCTCGCAACTGTCGGCAGCCATCGCGTCAACGGTGTCGCCCGGCTGCATTCCGATCTGCTCAAGCAGACGGTCTTGCACGACTTCGCCGAGTTGTGGCCGGATAAGTTTTGCAATGTTACCAACGGCGTTACACCTCGGCGTTTCGTAGCCATCGGCAATTATCCACTCGCCCAGCTCATCACGGAGACGATTGGAGAACGATGGTTGTTGGACCTGTGCGAGCTTCGAAGGCTGGAGCCGCTAGCGGACGACGAAGCATTTCAGGAACGGTGGCGTGAAGTAAAGCTTGTGGCGAAGCGGGATCTTGCTGCGTTCATGAAGCCGCGAACAGGTGTGGACGTGAACCCCGAATCGCTCTTCGATATCCAGGTCAAGCGCATCCACGAATACAAGCGCCAGCACCTCAATGTGCTGCACATCCTCGCCGTTTACCTGCGTCTCAAGCGCGACCCGGAAGCCGACATTCCCCCACGTACCTTCATTTTCGCAGGCAAAGCGGCTCCCAGCTACTTCATGGCCAAACTCATCATCAAACTCATTAACGCCGTCGCCGATACGGTGAACAATGACCCCGCTGTACGCGGCCGTCTTCGCGTCGCCTTCATCCCGGATTTCAGCGTGAAGAGCGCTCAGCATATCTATCCTGCCGGGGACTTGTCCGAGCAAATCTCCACTGCCGGAAAGGAGGCTAGCGGCACCGGCAACATGAAGTTTGCTCTTAACGGCGCCCTGACTATCGGTACTCTCGACGGTGCGAACGTGGAAATCCGGGAGGAAGTCGGCGCAGAGAACTTCTTTCTGTTCGGGTTGACTGTCGAACAGGTCTGGGAGCTGCAACGTCGCGGATACCGTCCCCAGGATGTGCTTGAGAGAAATGCCTCTTTGCGTGAAATACTGGACTTCATCGGGTCGGGCGTTCTCACCGGCGGCGACTCCAGTGTCTTCCGCCCGTTCTTGGACCGCTTGCTGCACGATGACCCGTTTCTGGTGCTGGCCGACTACGAGGCGTACGCGGCATGCCAAGAGCGGGTCAGTGCTTTGTGGCGCGACCAGCGCGCGTGGACGCGCAAAGCGATCCTCAACGCGGCACGAATGGGTAAGTTTTCTTCCGACCGTTCCATCCGTGAATACTGCGAGAAGATCTGGCGGGTGCAACCGCTGCAGGTGCCATCGTCGAGGATTTGATGACGACCGCCCACGCGATCGCTGCGACGCAAAAGAGGGTTGCCGGCCCCTCTGACAAAGACTGAGGTCGCGGGCGTGCCGCCTCAGCACATATCTCCCTCTCCAATACCGGAGCGGCCACTGCTGTTGGCAAAGTCATTCCCGACCTCGACGGCACGCTGACCCCCATGACGTTCCGGGTCGCTACCGTGAATGTCTCGGCGGTCGATTTGATGGGTAAAATGGCCACGTCCGCCCACTATGCAGACACCAAGACAGCCATGAAGGCGGCCTCTGAAGGACCGATGAAAGGCATTATGGGATACCCGAAGGGTGATGCCGTCTCAACGGACATGATCGGCGAAGAGTGTACCTGTGTATTCGAAGCCAAGGCCGGCATCGCTTCGAACCATCACTCCGTGAAACTCATTGCCTGATACGATAACGAGTGGGGCCGTTCGTGCATGGCTCTGGCGCCTATCACGCACATGGCTGTAGTTGACGGTGGCTCTGGTACGACGGGCAGGTCCAGTGCCTGACGCAGATCGCCAAGGTGTGGGCCGCTGAACCGAGGTCAGCAACCGTTGGTGCAAATCGTACAGATCTGGCCAGCGACGGAGTAAACAATCCTCGCTGACGGCGTCCAAGTCGATTGCGATTTGGGCCCCCGCACAGGCAACCGGCGATCTTGTCAATCTATGTAAGAAACAGACCCGCGGCACCGGCGATCAGACCGTAGACGGCGAACGGTAT
>JASHQG010000511.1 GCA_030037665.1 Acetobacteraceae bacterium | reverse complement strand
CGCGCGCCACGTTTCGGGTCGGTACAACATTTTGAACCGGGCCAGAAGTCGAGTTCTTGTTCATACCCAGAATGCGGCCCATGGACAGAACCACCCACCCCGGATGCCCGGTGTTCAGCGCGTTTTTCGCCGCAGGGAGTCGCGGACCGCGTGGCCGACCCTCGCTAGACTCGTGGACAGCTCGCTGACACTGCTGGTCCGAGCTATGCCGGGCGTGATCACATCCGATTAAAGCCTATCCCGATGCTGCCGGCTTTCCCTTATGTCGTGAACTGTCGTGTCTGGAGGCACATGCCAAGTTCCGGTCGGATCGTGAGCCACTTCGTCGCAGGGGCAGGCAATGAGGGGCGTTTCAAAAAAGTCGTACACGTACGGAACCTGCTTTCCACCAGCACATTGCAGAGGGGACCGGCTGTGCAACGGGTAAACCCGGACGCCGCGCGAGCGCAGTAGCCCGATCCTCGCGTGCGATGAGCCGAAATCGGCGCAGATCTCCCCGGCCCGCTGCGCCACTGATACGCTGCGGTTGATCGCCACGACGGCCTTCGCCTCGGCATAGCTTATGGACAGCAGAGCCAGCCCAGAATTAACTCCCAACGCCAGCAAACAAGTTGCCCCCAGTCCTCGCACCAACAGGGTTTGTGCGCAAAGAGCCGCCAACCCCAGCAAGAACACCGCCAACCAGAGCTGGGGCACGAACCGAGCGATCCAGCTCTGTGGCACGATTGCGGCCGATAGCAGCGCAAATGCGGCAACACAGAGCAGCGGCGATGCATGACGCCGCGCGAACGGGGACATCAGAGTTGCACATCCGGCAAGCACACCCAACAGCGCCGCGCCGGAAAACCAGGGCCCGAAACCGCTCCAGAAGGTGTGACCGTTCATGCGACCGAGTTCCGCCTTGCTCAGAGTGAACGGCCACTTGGGCGCTAACCTCTGGCCAACCGACGATGCCACCGAGTAGACCGTCTGCACAACGACTGGTTCGTGCCTGAGCCAGCTTGGCATGAATAGTGTATTGTTCTCGTATGCCGGGTCGCCGATCGGCCAGAATGGATTTCCATGAGCGATAGCGTTGGTGACGTACGGATGCCAGCCAAGCATGAACACCGCCGCAAGCGTCATGCCAGCCATCATGCCGCCCAACCGCACCGTTCGGCCCCAGCCTGCTTGGAAGAGTGCCGCGACGCAGAGCCCCGCTGTGAGGGCACCGAAGATTGGAAGAGCGTTGAATTTAGTATCCACGGCCAGGGCGAGCGCCGCCGCCATGCCGCCCAAGGCAGTTGCGCCTCCCCGTCTGACGTAAAGTAGGCCGAAGCCTACGAAGGCTGAAGCCAGGCTGGCCATCAGCCCGTCGTTCAGTCTGGTAGGGAACTCGCCAAGCACGGTCGGTGACGTCGCGGCGAGGAGTGCCAAGACCACCCGAAGCGGCGTTCGGATCGGCGTCATGTCGAGTAGAACCGCGTACCAGACCAGGCCGGCGGCGATCGCCGGAAGGACGAAGATGCCCTTGGCGGCTTCGCTGGATAAGCCCGCGCCCTCAGCTAACGCCAGCAGCAACCAAGCCCCCCAGGCATAGTGCTGCGGCCACGGCAGGGCAGTAGCGCCTGGGGGAACGAACCTGTCATACCGCAGCCATACCGGGTTCCAGCCGTGTAGCAGCGCCCAGGTGGCATCGTATTGGTACTCTTGTCCGTCGTACGAGATGTCGATCGCGACACCTGCGGCGAAAAGGCTGACAACCACCGCGACGACCACCGCCAGCGCGATGCGGCCAGTACTCCTGACTCGAGCGGTAGCGGCGATCGGCAGCAGAGAGAGGCCGATCACCACCCGACATGCGGTGGGGGTTAAGGCATGCGGAGCTGCTTCGAGCCACACCGTGCCTAGCAGCACGGCGAGAAATGTGGACGTGAGCAGCATGCAAGCAACCGTTGCAGCCGGTGCCAGAGGCCTGCCAGTGACGCTCATGTCCGCGTCCCCATGCGACGCCCAACAGCAACCGTGTGCCGACATACAAGAGACAGAGTGTACGCGCTGCCTAGCAACCTGGCAATCGATGCGGTCGAGGCCCACGAAGGCGCCACGTTCGCCCACCGGCGCGGGCGTGCGCGAACCAGAGCACCAGCGCCTGGAGGTCCTCCTGGACTAACCTGCACGCGCACGCCGACATCATACTGGATAAGCCGACAGCGACAGTGCGCTAGCATTGGCTGCCGGACAGAACCGCCGAACCTCCAACATCCGCTCGTGCAACTGCTGCCTCAGAAGCGGACTGGTAGAAAGCGACCCAAGGCGGGCACTTCAAGGAAACGACTCTGCAGGCGAACACCGTGGCGGGTAGAGCCACGATGTCTGGGGCTGGTTGCCGCGACCGGTCAAAGCCGCTGTGAAGAGGTACTTTTATGCCGTCGCGGTCGGTACAGATCGGAATGCGCGGTTATGCACCACGCGCCATAACACGCCCAGCTGAACCGGCTTCGATCCCGGTTACGGCCGACCGGTCTCTTCTCCGCCCTGGCCCCGCAATGTGGCCGCGAGCGACACGCGCCCATTCCCAACGATCCGAGAGCGCTGGCGTCGGCGTGATCGTCCTTGTCGTGCCGTCATCCGGCCCCGTCTTTTACAGATGTCGGAGCGCGGCCAGATCAAGCTCATAAACATAGTCTGGCGCACTCGTGCCGTCGGGCCAGTGTATCTCTTCCTTGCCGATCAATTTGAATCCGAACGATTGATTGGCGCGGCGGGAAGCCTCGTTGCCTTCTCGATGCGACACGAGGAGACGCCTGAAGGGTAGATGCTGCTTCGCCCAATCGATGCGGACCTGATACAGGAGCCTGGATAAACGGCGGCCTCGATAGACAGGATCGATGTAATCCATCGCTAAGACGCCGGATTGGCCACTGGGGTCCTCGCGTGAGGTGAAAACCGCCGCAAGTCCGATTATTCTGTCACCATCAAACAAGGCGAATATGCACTTTCCCTTGCCGTCCAGCATCTCCATCCATTCGCGCTCCGTTCTTGCAGCGGTCTCCCTATACGAACCAGTGTATACGTCCGGATGCTCGCGCAGCGCGCGCAACCGGATTTGCCGGAATGTCTCCCAATCCTGTGCCGACAGTACGCGGGTGGTGATGCTCATGAACGCCGCTTGTAACACGTCGAAAGCGGGTCTCCAAACTCTGCAAATCTCATGTGCCCATATAAGCGCTGGCCCCCTGAAACGAAGGGACCTTTACGACGCTCGATCCGAGTGAAAACGCCAGCCACTCCGTTATCCGTGACGGACTCTGTCGAGGTCAATTCGCAGAGTGCCTTTTGGAGCAACAATTGCCTGCTGCTACGCGCGATCGATCATAAATACCGCCCGGACGGTTGCTTCTTTCTTCACCACGGCGTCGGTAGCGAGGACTGGAGCGCGGATGGGTTCGCCTGCCTCGAGGTACATTGAACAGAAGGTCCGACGCAGATCGTTCGATACGAATCAGGTCCCGTATCGCGGCAATTGGCTGGTGCTGGTCCTCTGACGGCACCTTAAGGACATCATTGCGCAATACGGGCAGGCCGCCTCGGTCGGTCAGATCTGATGGCGGTGTTCCTGGAACTGCGCGGCACGGGCCTGGCGTGCTAAATGTGCCGGAGCCTGGTCATGGCGACGTCCTGTTGAGGCTGGCAAGCGGCTGATCGGCGTGTTCGATTGTGATCCCCCTCTTATGGGGCACGACGACCCTGCGCG
>JASHQG010000510.1 GCA_030037665.1 Acetobacteraceae bacterium | reverse complement strand
AGCCCAAGGAATGTCCGTGCGGGTCGCGCGTCTGCCGATGACTTCCGTACTACGTACCGAAACGACGGACGAAAAGCAGGGATTCATGAAAGCTCTTGTCGACGCCGACGACCACATTGTCGGTTTCACGATGATCGGCTCTGAAGCCGGCGAGGTCATGGCTGCGGTGCAAACCGCAATGCTGGCGAACCTGCCCTATTCGCGTCTGCGCGACGCTGTCATCGCGCACCTGACGATGGCTGAAGGGCTTGGCCCGCTGTTTGCAAACATACCACGGCAGTTGGCTGCCGCGTGAACCGGACCAGGTATCGGACGCGGCTCCAGACCGAGGCTTGCGGCAGCGAGGAGGAATTCCATGTCCCGCTTCGACGAATATCGTAACGATTTCCCAAATGCTCGGCTGACCCGGTCGGCCACCGGGGTGCTGGAAGTCGCGCTCCACACCGATGGCGGCGTCCTGGTTTTCGATGGATACACACACGAGCAGTTTGTCGATCTGTTCCATGCGATCGGATCCGATCGCGACAATCGCGTCGTGATCCTCACCGGCAGCGGCGATGCTTTCATGGAAACGATCGCCCCCGACGGTTTCGATTTTTTCAGCCCTCAAGGTTACGATAAGATTTACCGCGAAGGCAAAAAAGTCCTCATGAACATCCTCGATGTCGAAGTGCCGCTAATTGCCGCCGTGAACGGTCCCGCACGGTTGCACTCGGAATATATCCTGCTCGCCGACATCGTGCTCGCCAGTCCCTCGGTCGTGTTCCAGGACAAGCCGCATTTCGAGTTGGGAATCGTATCGGGCGATGGCGTTCATCTGCTCTGGCAGGAAGCGATCGGCACAATACGGGGTCGGAATTTCATTCTGACGCGCCAGGAGCTCGACGCCAGGACGGCCAAGGACTGGGGGGCAGTGAACGAAATCGTGCCAGCCAACAAGCTGCTGCCGCGCGCCCGCGAGATCGCGGAAGGGCTCGCCCGACTGCCGCCACTGGCCACGAGCTACACCCGCATCGCAATGACGCAGAAGCTGCGCCGGATCATTGATGAAGGCGTCGGCTACGGCCTTGCGTTGGAAGGCATCAGCGCCGCGGATGTCGCGCGAGCGAAGGCGTCATGAGACGGTAGCGGCGGCCTACCTTGTGCTTATTCGCGATCAAGGCGGCGAGACGGAAAGCTTTGGAGGTTAGCATGACCACACCAGCACGCGATGCCGCCGACGAAAGCGTCGCTGTGACCATAATCGTCAACGATCAGGCCCGTGACATCACGATCGAACCACGGATGACTTTGCTCGATGCACTGCGTGAACACCTGGCGCTGACCGGCACCAAGAAAGGATGCGACCGCGGCGAATGCGGTGCCTGTACCGTGCTTGTCGATGGCCGGCGCATCCTTTCATGCATGACGCTGGCGGCGATGAGCGCTGGGCGGCATGTCACCACCATCGAGGGACTGGTGCAGGATGGTGAGTTGCATCCGTTGCAGGTCGCATTCATCGAACATGACGGATTTCAGTGTGGGTATTGCACGTCGGGCCAGATCGTCTCGGGTGTCGGCATGATCGCGGAAGCGAAAGCAGGCTGGCCGAGCGCCGCTACGCCGGACGTGCGGCACCGCTTCGGTGTTGCCGACCTGACGGCCGACGAAATCCGCGAACGAATGAGTGGGAATCTGTGTCGCTGCTCATGTTATCCCAACATCGTCGCGGCATTGCAGGACGTGGTACGAGAGGCCTGATCCATGCATCCTTTTGTGATCGCAACCCCCGCCAATCGTGTTGATGCCGTCGCGATGCACTGGCTCGATCCTGCCGCCGCCTTCATCGCCGGTGGCACCGACCTGATCGGACTGATGAAAGACCGCGTAACCACGCCTGCTCGACTGCTCGACATCAATGCGTTACCCAGTATGGCCGGGATCGAGACGCTGCCGGACGGTGGGCTGCGTCTCGGCGCGCTGGCGCGCATGAGTGACGTGGCGGCCGATCCGCAGGTGCGGCGGCGGTTTCCGGTTATTGCGGAAGCCTTGCTGCTATCGGCGTCAGGGCAGTTGCGCAACATGGCCTCGATCGGCGGCAACATCATGCAGCGGACCCGCTGCGCTTATTTCCGCGACGCGGATGCACCGCCCTGCAACAAGCGGCAGCCAGGATCAGGTTGTTCTGCCTTGCACGGTCTCAACCGAAATCACGCGATTTTCGGTTGGTCTGACACCTGCGTCGCGGTCAATCCTTCGGACCTCGCCGTCGCGCTCGCAGCACTCGACGCAACCGTGCGCGTGCAGGGGCGCCGTGGTGAATATGGCATTCCGTTCGCTGATTTCCACGTTGTGCCAGGGGATACGCCGGAACATGACACGGTGCTTGGATCCGACGAGCTGATCACCGCGGTCGACATTCCCGCTGAGGCCGACGCACCAGCATCGCACTACCTCAAGGTACGCGACCGTCAGTCCTACGAGTTCGCCATCGTATCCGTGGCTGCCACCGTAAGGCTCAAACGTCGACGTATCGCGTCGGCCAGACTTGCCATGGGAGGAGTGGCCCACAAGCCGTGGCGGTTGTTTGCGGCGGAGCAGGCGCTTCCTGGCCTGGCGCTCAGCGACAATGAAGGGTTGAGAGAGGCGATCGGCAGGTCGTTCGTTGATGCAAAGCCACTTGCGCGTAACGCCTTCAAAGTCGAACTCGCGCAGCGTGCCGTCTTGCGTGCGCTTCGTACGGCGGGAGCACGTCCATGAACGCCATCGGCCAACCGCTGTCACGCGCGGACGGACCTCTGAAGGTGACCGGAAAAGCATGGTACACTGCCGACGTGAAGCGGGGCGATGCGCTGCATGCATCGATCGTTCACAGTAAAATCGCCAATGGGAATTTGATCGCCATCGACACGATTGCGGCAGAGAATTCGCCGGGTGTCGTGGCCGTATTCACCGCGCGTACCATGCCGCGCCTCAATCCCATGCCCAAGCCCTGGAGCCATCTACATCCATACGGCCAGGGCTATCTGCCCATGCAGGGCGACGGAATTCACTACGCCGGACAGCCGATTGCGTTGGTGGTAGGGCGCACTCTGGACCAGGCTGCCTATGCCGGGCACCTGGTCAGAGCGCAGTACGAAGAGCGCCGGCCAGTCGTGCTCAATGCGGATACTATCCGCGAGGCAATCGATCCCCCGCAATTCCTGTGGCCGGTCGCGTCATCGGTCGGCGATCCTGCCCAGGGGCTGGCAGAGGCTGCGATCAGGATCGAGGGAACCTATTCCACCGCGGACCGCCATCACAATCAGATGGAACCGCACGCAACCCTGGCAAGCTGGGGCGCTGATGGAACGCTGACCCTGTTCGAGACGACACAGCATATCTTCGGGACCAAGGAACTGGTCGCTATCGTGCTTGGCATTCCACCCGAGAAGATCACGGTGGTCTCGGAATTTCTGGGGGGCGGATTCGGTGGCAAGGCCTATGTCTGGCCGCACACGCTGATGGCAGCGATGGCGGCCAAGCTGCTGGGTCAGCCCGTTCGCATCCAGCTCACCCGCGCCCAGATGTACTCGATGGCCGGGCATCAGCCGGCAACCACTCAGACGATCGCTTTGGGCGCCAACCGAAGCGGGAAGCTTACCGGCATCCGCCACGAGAGCATTTCGCCCACGTCGGTGTTCGACGACTACATCGAATATGCGGCCAACGCGACGCGATTCCTGTGGAACGCCACTGGTGGCATCGCAACTAGACACAAGATTGTCCATGTCAACCGCAACACGCCTACGGCGATGCGCGCCCCGCATGAAGCGCTCGGCCATTTTGCGCTCGAATGTGCGATGGACGAGCTAGCTTGTTCGGCTGCAATCGACCCTGTCCAGCTACGGCTGGTGAACGACACCGACGTCGATCCTTTGAGTGGTCGACCGTTTTCATCGCGCGGCCTGCGTCAGTGTTTGGTCGAGGGAGCCCAGCGCTTCAACTGGTCCAAGCGCGTGCCGAAACCGCGTTCCATGCGCGATGGCCAATACCTGATCGGGCAAGGCGTCGCCGCCGCGGTCTATACGCACTGGCGCTGGCCGGCGAAGGCGCGCGTCACGCTGAACAATGACGGAACCGCGCTGGTGGAGGCCGGAATGCACGATCTCGGAACCGGCACGTACACGGTCATGCGACAGGTGGCGGCCGAGGCGCTTGAATTGCCGGCGGAGAAGGTGACCGTTCGCCTGGGAGACACAAGTTTGCCAGAATCGCACGCCGCCATCGGATCCGCGACGATGGCCAACGCCGGTGCGGCAGTCCTGCTGGCGGCGCGCGCCGCACGCAAGAAAGCAGGGCACATGAATGAGCCGGTCGTCGCCGAGGCTGACTATGATCCGGTCGAGGAGGCAGACGGTTCGAAGGCGATCTTCAGTTTTGCCGCGGTCTTCGCCGAAGTCCGCATCGATGAGGAACTCGGGCAGGTGCGCTTGAGGCGCTTGGTGGGCGCCTATGATGCCGGCCGCATCATCAACGCGAAATTGGCGCGCAGTCAGGCGATCGGCGGCATTATCTGGGGAACCGGCCAGGCACTGATGGAGCAATCCGAGACCGATCCGACGTCCGGACGCTTCCTACACCGGAATTATTCTGGCTACCTGGTGCCGACCAACGCTGACATACCCGACCTCGACGTGCTGTTCTGCGGCCGGTTCGATGAGGAGGCCAGCCCACTGGGCGCCAAGGGCCTTGGGGAATTGACCGCCGTATCCGTTGCGCCCGCGATCGCCAATGCCGTCTATCATGCAACAGGAAATCGCGTGCGTGACCTGCCGATTACTATCGAGAAGATTCTGGCCAAAGGGTGACCGCAATGCGGATTCTGGTCACAAGCGCCGCCGGCGCAAATGGCAATGGTTATGGCGCGTTGCTCGCGTTCGACAGCAGCGGCAGATCGCTCGGCGTGTTCAACGATGATGCACGCATCGCCGATCCACGCGGCCTTGCGGTAGACCGAGATGCAGGGCTGCTGTTTCTTAACAGCGGCGCCAATCGAGTCCTGGCACTCGACACGCGCGGCAAGATCGTGCGCGATACTGGTCCTATCAACGGACTCAATCCCGGCGGCGGCATTTTTGGGCCGGACCGCCGATATTACATCGGCCTGCGTAGTGCACGCACGATCATGGCATTTGACAGCATGCTGCATGGGCCTGGCGAGCACGTTCTAACTCCAGGCATCGTGCCATTCCCGCGCGGGTTCGCCTTTGGCCGCGACAGGCGGTTGTTCCTTGGATCCGGTATCGGGCCGAGTGGCGAGGGGGACGACACGATCGTCGCGATAGCACCGGACGGGCGCGGCTCACTTAGCGAATTGGTGCGGGACTCCGATCTCAGTCCGTTAGATCTTCTCATCGCACCAAACGGCAATATTCTCGTCTCCAGCGAACGCCCATTCGGTCCACCAGACGCAGTCACGACGATCCGGGAATATGACGCAAATGACGGCCACCTTGTGCGGGTGTTTTCACCGAACGGTCAGGCCGAGTTCCGTAGGCCGCGCGGGCTGCGCTTTACGCCGGATGGCGATCTCTACTGCGTCGCCCAGGGCGAAGTCGTTGGCTTCGACTTCGCGAGCGGCACGTGTCTCGGTGCCATCATACGGCTCCCACGCCTGAACGGGCAAGCTCTGGCCTTCTTCTGAGCCGGTCCAATCCATGACATTGCTGCCGTTACGGCCTGGGTTGTCAAATAATCTGATACATTGCCGCAGGCTTGGCTGTTCTACCCGTAAATGAAGAACCACACTTGACCCTGCGGAAGCCCGGGTGCTCAGTTTCGCGATAGGCTGACAAAGGTTACCTATGCGGGGCACAGGCAATGCCGTCTGAGAGCGTGAGGCCGGTTTACGCCTCAGGTGAGTGTGAGATTGACCTTGGACGGCGTGAACTACGGATCAGTGGGTCGCGCGTACCAATCGGCGGACGGACCTTCGAAATCATCGACGTTCTCGTCGATTCGGCAGGAGAGCTCGTCACCAAAGACGAATTGATGAATCGCATCTGGCCTGGCGCGATTGTGTTGGAGAATACGCTGCAGGTTCATGTGGCCGCAGTCCGCAAGGCGCTTGGCCCTTATCGGAGTCTCCTCAGGACCGAATCCCGCCGGGGCTACCGCCTGATCGGCGACTGGACCGTTGGGCCGAAACACACAACGAGAGCGCCAATCGATCTCCAGCGGACAAGTGCAAGCAATGGAACTCTAAGAACCAACTTCCCCGCGTCCATCACCCGACTCGTCGGACGGGCATCGGCCTTGCAGCGACTGCAAAGCCTTATTTCAGCCTATCGGGTGGTCACCCTGACAGGACCCGGAGGAATAGGAAAGACCGCACTCGCACTGACGGTCGCGCGCGACGTCTGCGGCGAATTTGCCGACGGTGGCTGGCTTGTCGAGTTAGCATCACTTTCCGATCAGGGTCTTGTGCCCACCGTGGTGGCCGGTGTGCTTGGACTGAGAATCGAATCGGATATCATATCGGCTGCGGCGGTTGCTGACGCCATCGGCGACAAGAAGCTTTTGCTGGTTCTCGACAGTTGCGAACATGTCGTCAATGCCGCTGCGAACCTGGCCGATGTACTTGTTCGGTCATGCCCACATGTCACGGTTCTGAGCACCAGCCGCGAGGTACTTCGAATCGATGGGGAACACGTGTATCGGGTTTTGCCACTCGATGTCCCGCCAGCAGACGAGGAAGCGGCCGACGACATATTGGCGTACAGCGCGGTCGAGCTGCTTGTTGCCCGCATCAAGGAGGCAGACGTCAGCTTCGTTCCTGAAACAGTGGACCTTTCGTCGATCACAGCCATCTGCCGGCACCTCGACGGCATCCCCTTGGCGATCGAGTTTGGTGCTGCTCGAGCGGCGACGCTCGGTCTACAAACGGTTGCCAGCGGGCTAACGGATCGCTTCGCGCTGCTGACGGCTGGACGCCGCACGGCACTACCGCAGCACCGGACCCTGCGCGCAGCACTCGACTGGAGCTATAACCTGCTGCCCGAGTCCGAGCGGTTGTTGTTGTCCCGTCTCGCCGTATTCCCCGGCGGGTTCACCGTCGATGCGGCGGCCGTGGTCGTGAACGACGCCATCTCCGATGCATCCGCCGTGAGCGACGGCATCGCAAACCTCGGCACGAAATCGCTCATTGTCCTCAGATCGGATGCGGGTCCACGTTTCAATCTGCTTGAAACGATTCGCGCATATGCGTTGGAAAAGCTCGCACAGAGAGGAGATTATTCAGCCGCTGCGCGCCGTCATGCTGAATACTTCCGGGACCTACTCGTTTCTGTGGCGGAGAGTACGACGTACTTCCTGGACGCCGACGATTTGGTGCGCTGCGGCCGCGAGCTCGACAATGTCCGTGCCGCCCTAGACTGGTCATTTTCCTCGGACGGGGACTTGGCGGTTGGCGAGGCACTCACAGCGGCGTTCGCTTCGATCTGGATGCAGATTTCGTCTCAGGCGGTCGCTGGCCCCACCGAATTGCGGGCGATGCCGTTGGCTCGCGAGATCCGCGATCGTGTCCAGAAGCTGCTCGCGCGGCAGGGATCCGACCTTGAGCTGAGCGCGGCGGTTAAACGGCAGATGTTCACCGCGTACAGCATGGCGTTGGCCATGACACATGAGCCAATCGAGCGAAGTGGAACCGCAATCAGGAGGGCCCAACGACTCTCCGAAGGAACCGGTGACATTGAATTACGGCTCCACCTGCTCTGGTGCCAATGGTCGTCGGAACTGCTTTCAGGCGACGATCGGACATGTCTCATCACAGCCCGGTCAATGAGAGACCTTGCGCAACGCAGCACCGATGGCGCCACTAGACTCATGGGCGATCGCTATCTCGGCACGTCGTTGCTCTACGCGGGGCGTCTGCACGAGGCGAGAATCCACCTCCAGCGATTTGTTGACCATTATGTCGCCCCGGGAAACGGGCGTCACACTGCCGTGTTCCATTATGACCAGCATCTTTTGGCCCGCTCAAAACTGGCACTTATCCTGTGCCTGTCGGGCCACATAGATGACGCCTGCAGAGAGGCACACGTCGTCTTCAATGAGGCACAGGCGCCCGGCAAAGGATTTACCTTTTGTTGGGTGCTGCATGAATGTAACTGTCGGGTCCGGATCATGACAGGCGATCTGGCTGCCGCCGAGACATCGATTGGGGCCCTGAGCGACTCTGCGACCAAGATCAATTCTGCGCTCTGGAAGTCTGTCGCCACTGCTTGGCAAGGAAAACTGCTCATTGAGCGTGGGGCGTTTGCAGAGGGTGTCGAGCGGCTGCGGCGAGCGTTTGACGCCCGCGATCAGGCGGGCTGGCGGTTCTGCGAGGCGGAGTTTCTCGGCTATCTCGCGGAAGGGTTGGCCGCACTTGGTCAGCTTGACGCGGCCGGCGACACCGTGGAACGGGCGATCTCTCGTGCGGAGCAAAGCGGACAGCATTTGTATCACGCAGAACTCATTCGCCTCAGGGGTGAATTGTTGCTGCGTGCATCGGCCGACACTCAAGCGACCGAGGCCGAGGATTGCTTCCGTCGAGCGGGAGAATTGGCCCGCGCTCAGGGTGTTCTCCTGTGGGAGCTACGAAATGCTATCAGCGTCGCACGCCTGCGCATCATCCAAGGCCGCGCAGGGGAGGCGACGCGCTTGGTTGAACCAGTCTTTGGTCGCTTCACACAAGATTTTCAAACCCCGGATTTGCGTGCAGCAAGGGCCCTTCTAGACGGACCGATTCGGCGCGGTGCTCACGGTGACGACACCAGTAACGCGACGAGTCAGAACACACCCGGGGACAGCGTCGGTACCCATACGTTGCCGAAGGAAGGGCCGAGACAGTCGACTCCGGGTAATAGTTAGATGGGGGGAGGCGCCCAAGCCCGAGCGTCCATCTCTGGGTCCGGCCGTGCTGCTCCGGCTCAAGCCCTTGATCGACCTTCACGAACCGGATCACGCACCGATCTTTCCATAAATAGGCAGGCGCCGGTTTCCCCAAGTACCAGCCCATCGATGGTGCCCTCGAACAGAATCGCGCCAATAACTTCTGGCCTCCTGATCTCGGGCCAATTTCAAGGACTTTGAGCCGAGACCATTGCCGTAGGTCAGGCGCAAATCGGTGCCGGGGAACAGCGCCTCGGTGGCATTGAGTTCATCGCAGAGACGCTGAATCGCATGATCTGAGAGTTAGTTGGCGAGGGGATGGAGCCGGATGGTCAACGTTTTGGATTACTGATCCGGCCGGATATCGACCCCGGCGCTGTAGATGACGCGCAGCAGGCTGCGCGCGTCGTCATGACGTGCCGTCTTCGGGTGAACGATCTGCGCCATGGCGTCCCGGCCCGGTAGGCAATCATCTGGATTGTGTCGATCAAATGCTTGCTCTGCGTGCTCAGCCGATCAAAACGCACCGCTTCGGGCAACGCGCCGTAGGCGATGTGCTTGTCGGTTGCTTTGCGCTGCGCCTTGAGGTCCGTCACCTCTGACTGCAACGCTGCGATACTGTCGCGCAAGTCCGATTTACCCTGGACAAACGCCTTCACCTTGCGCGGTTCGATCGCGTCCGCAAGGTTGATCGCGCCGTACTCGGCGGTCTGTCGACGCAGCAGGCCGACGGCTTTCCGCACCTGCCCATCCAGTGCGCGGTGGGCGGGGTTCGCCACCATCGTGGTCTCGGGAATTGCGCCAACGCCGTAGTCCACCAACCCATCCTGACGGTAGCTCTGGCGCATGTAGCGGAGGAAGTTTTCCTGTGACCATCGCTTGAACATCATGACTGCCAGCAGGGCAGCCGACCCACGGGAACCGGTCGACAGAAATGTCGTCTGCTGACCGGTTTGCGTCAGCTTGCGGAACTCGCGAACCCAGAGCCGATTGCTCAGCTGGGTGCCGCGCTCAGCGAGCTGGATCGTGCTGCGCTGGCCGGACGGTAAGCGGGTTTCGGTTGCGTTGAATTCGTCCTCCGGCCAATCCGGAGCTGGATACGTGTGGCAGGTCAGGCGGGCTAGGCGCCTCTGCTTCATCCGGGCGAGAAAGTCCGGGCTGTATCGCGACGGTGGGCCGCATCTCTCTCGCAACGACGCGGTGAGCGTCCGGCTCGGCCAGAGCCGGTGCGCCGGTCAGGAACGCGGAGGCCTTGGTCGCCGTCACGGGAGGCTGAAACGGTGGAGTTTCCAATCCGTGTAACTCATAGCGCTTACCGCCAATATGGAGGAGTTGCATACAATTGTTCTGATGATCACCAAGCGAAAGTTCCGTGGCGGACCGCACGAGCACCGTGACCATAACATTAGCGCAGTTTGACCGGAACAGAGAGGAAGGAGCTCACAAACGGCATGCCCCAAACAATAGGAGCGACGAAATGATCAAGAAGGTCTTTCCTGCCGCCGTGGCTCTTGCCATTGCCGCAGGACTGTCCTGGCAGCCGGCGCGTGCTGAAACCAGCGGCGTGAAGGCCGGGTTCCTAACGTGCGATGAGGGTAGCGGCTGGGGCTTTGTCTTCGGCTCGACTCGCGACCTCAAGTGCACCTACACCGACGATAAGGGCACGAGCGAGCGCTATATCGGTCATATCAAGAGGTTCGGTGTCGATATCGGCTATGTCCATGGCGCCGTCGTCGCCTGGGCAGTGTTTGCGCCCACAACTGACGTCGCCAAGGGCGCACTGGCTGGCACCTATGTCGGCGCGACTGCTGGCGCCTCGGTCGGCGCGGGGGGCAGTGCCAATGCCTTGGTCGGCGGCTCCGACAAATCGATCTCGCTGCAGCCGCTGAGCCTTGAGGGGACGGAGGGCCTGAACGTCGCTGCGGGCCTTGCCCAGATCGTGCTGAAGCGGCCGACGGGATAGACGGATAGCCGGACCAAAAGGATTGGTGACACCGAGGGGATGTCGACGGCCAATGCGGAGCGGCATCTCCGAGGCGCCCAACGTCGTTTCCGAATCTACGCTGCCCATCGAAGCGCAGGAGACCTAGCGGCGACCCTTGCTCGCCGGCACGCGCTCGATCTGACCGCGCAACGCAGACAACATGTCTGAGCGCCAGACCTCCACGCCGGATAGGCTGCCGCTCCATCACCTCAAGACCGCGCGCCTATCAAATCCGCATGGTCTGCCAGGACCTCTCTGACCAACTGTCCGCCGAGACCGGCGCGGCATTCCTCAAGCGGCGGTACTTCTCTGCGGGGGTCGGATAACAATGGACGGCTCTCGGCAAGGCGTCGAGCGGCACTTTGTTGGCGATCGCCAGCGTCACTTCGCTGATGATTTCGCCAGCGTGAGCGCCGACGAGCAGCGCTCCGACGATCTCGCCGGTACCCTGGCGCGTGTAAATCGCTGCGAACCCATCGTCCTCGCGGTCAATTAAGGCCCGTTCTACCTTCCCGAGGTCGAGCCGATGCTCGTCGATCGGGATGGATTTCTGCCGCGCCCGGCTTCGCGTGAGGCCAACCTGCGCAATCTCTGGGTCGGTATAAGTGCAGTGAGGAACCACCAGCTCCCTTGCCGACCAATTGACACCACTGAGCGCGTTGGCAACGCATATGCGCGCCGTCGCCATCGCGGCATGCGTGAACTTCTCGGGGAATGCCACATCGCCCGCGGCATAGATATCTGGATTCGTTGTCCGCAAGTACTCGTCTACCTCAATGCCAGAGGTGCCCAGGCTCACGCCTGCTGCCCGCAAATTCAGGCCATCGACGTTCGCCTTGCGACCGGTTCCGAACAACACGGCATCGTAAACCAATTCGCGTGTGCTGGCTTTGCCCTGAATCGTCAGACGGCGATCGTTCGCTCGTACGGGCTTCATGCCCAGATGCAGCCTCAAACCTTCCCGCTCGAGCCGGCGACGGATCAGTGCCGCCACCGCGCCCTCTTCGCTGGGCAAGATATCATCCGAGTCGGTGACGAGATCCACCTCGCTTCCGAGACGATGAAAGGCCTGCGCCAGTTCGCAAGCCAGCGGACCGCCGCCGATGACCACCAGCCGTGCCGGCAGCTCCGTCAGCGAGAAGACCGTTTCATCCGTCAAATAGCATTCCGCTTGCAACCCTTCGACCAAAGGCAACAATACCTGCGACCCGGTGGCAATTATCGCTTTGCGGAAGCGCAGCTCGCGGCCATCCACCCCGACGGCGTGCGGCGAAATGAACCGGGCATGGCCGAGATACACGTCCGCCCCTGTATCTTCAACCGCTCCGACGGCATCGTCCGCACTGCTTAGCGATCGCATGCGACGGATAATTTCCATAACCCTCGCGAAGTCCACCTGGGGCGGGCTGGCGACCCTTGATCCAAAGTTATTACCGCGACCCGCGTTGTAAAACACGTGGGAGTAGCGACTAAGCGCCTTGCTGAGTACGGAACTGCGATTTGTCCCACCGGTCAAATGTTGCTTCGTGATAGCGACGCGGTATCCCTGCGTCGCGGCAGTGACGGCCGAAACCAGCCCGGCTGGACCGCCCCCAAGAACGAGTAGGTCATAGTCGCCACCTTTACGATTGACCCTCCCCTGTGGATGGCCGTGGGATATCGCCAGTTCATTGTAAATGTCTGAACGGAAGAACTCGATAGACACCACCGGGTAAACCTCCTTCGGACATGACGAGCTCGACACCCGTTGCAACGTGCTTTGCGCCTGAAGCGGGTGGCGCAACCAGGACCTTGCGGAAGGCTGGCTTCAAAGTCGCGCCTGCCGATTGAAGGATAAATGGATTTCTTGGCGGATAGCCTTCTCCGAAGCACTCGTGAATGATCAAGGAGAGCTACTGCGAGGAGGAGGATTACGTTCGACGCTTGATTGGTCCACTGCTTCACTTCCTCCGCACTGCCGGCGTCGCGCGCGCTGCGCCGGTACGGGCGGCTGCAGCAATCGCAGCTTCGCAATCCGGCAGCGGCGCGACCCCGCACAGAGGCAACCCGAAGGTGAGCACACCGTCGAGAGAAGCGCTGCTACATCGTTTTGCCGCAACGTCGAGGAAGCAACAAAAAATGGCGGTGTCCACCAAGCCATCGTCACGGCATTGGACCGTCAGCTCAAGCGGAGCGACAAGGCGCTGACCAGCAACTCCGCTTATCGCCGTTACCTGCGCGCTTCTACCGGTGGTCGGACGTTCGAGATCGATCCTGGCAGGTTAGCGCTGAGCGCGGCACCGACCGAACGCGCGACGATTGAGCAGGCCGGCGAGGAATGGATTGTCCGCAGCGGCCGCCACGGCCTGGCCGCGGTGCTGCTCACGGCCTATGACGTTGCGCTGCCGCCGCGTGTGCAGACGACCCCACAGCCGAAGCCGGATGGTGACGGGTGGCCCGCGCCTCTCAAACGCCGTGGCAGACCGCGGCGTGGTGCAACACGCGCCTGAATTTGCTGGATTCGCTACTGATGGCAATGGGTTAGCAAAATCCGCTGTCCGAGACAGGTTGAGGTTGTGGACTGCCGCCACCACTCCTGGGTAAACTGGTGCGCAGAGGAAGGCCGATTGCGTATGATGGAGACTGCTAGCGTACCGCCGACTACTGCCATTGTGTTCGGTCCGTTCCGTCTACATCGGCAGCAGAGGCTACTGACAAGAGGGACCGAGTCAATTCCAGTGGGAGGTCGTTCCCTCGACATATTGATTACCTTGATCGAGCGGGCCGGAGAAGTCGTCTCACACAAGGAACTCATGGCGCGCGTCTGGCCGGGCGTGACGGTCGAAGAGGCCAATCTCCGTATTCATATCGCGACCCTTCGGAAACTGCTAGGGGAACGGCGCGACGGCGCCCGCTATATCGTAAATGTCCCCGGTCGAGGATATTCGTTTGTCGCGCCGGTGACAGGTTCGTCGTTGGGGCACGTACTGGCGCCGACCGAGGCTTCGACTGCCGAGGGCGTCCGAAAGCTGCCACCCCGGTTGACGCATGTCATCGGGCGCGATGAGACGATTGGTGTCGTCTCGGCACAGTTGATGATTTGGCGCCTCGTCAGCATTGTCGGGCCCGGCGGCATGGGGAAGACCACAGTGGCCGTCTCCGTTGCCCACGCGCTGTCGGACCGTTTCGGTGGAGCGGTCTTCTTCATTGATCTGGCGGCGCTGACCGATCCGCAACTCGTGCCAGCCATGGTCGCATCAACCCTCGGCTTGATGATGCAGACCCGAGACCCTGTCGTCAGTCTGCTGGCGTTCATCGGTGACAAGAAGGTTCTTCTCGTTCTCGACAACTGCGAGCACGTGATCGAGGTTGTGGCGCCACTGGTTGAACGCATTGTCAGCGAGGCACCGCAAGCGCACGTCCTGACCACCAGCCGCGAAGCTCTACGGGTGGACGGTGAACATGTCCATTTGCTGTACGCGCTCGAGTGTCCGCCAAGCGATTCCAGTCTGACAGCCGAGGATGTCTTAAAATATCCCGCTGTTCAGCTTTTCATGGAACGCGCCGTGGCGAGCGGCTATCGGTCCGGGTTGAGCGACGCCGAAGCGTCGGCCGTCGCCAGGATCTGCCGAAGCGTGGACGGAATCGCGCTTGCCATCGAGCTTGCGGCGGGTCGAGTCGGCTCCTATGGAATTCAAGGAACCGAAGAGCTGCTCGACAACCGCTTCAAGCTTCTCTGGCAGGGCCGTCGTACCGCTCGGCCACGGCATCAGACCTTGAATGCGATGCTCGATTGGAGTTACAATTTGCTTGTGGAGCGCGAAAAAGTGGTGCTTCGCAGCCTTTCAGTGTTTGTTGGGGACTTCACGCTTCAAGCAGCCTGCTCTGTCATGTCAGATGGGAGCTCGTACGATGCGGAGGTAGTTAGCACGATCGTAAGCCTGGTTGCGAAGTCGTTGATATCAGCAGGCGTCATCAACGGCTCTACATACTATCGGCTACTCGATACGACTAGGGCCTACGCGGCAGACAAACTTGCTAGGCATGGCGAGGCGGATCGCGTTTCCCGGCAACATGCGATCACTTACTACGAATTTCTGGAACACGACGAAGTCGTCCAATCGAGCTTCGGAGAACGCGACCTCACAGCCTACACCCCACTTGTTGGCAACGTTCGCGCGGCCCTGGGATGGGCCCTTTCCAATTGTCGCGAGATCAGGATTGGCGTCCAACTCGCCGCCTCCGCCGCGCCGCTGTTCATCGGCCTGTCGCTGCTTGAGGAGTGCCGCTACTGGTGCGATAGGGCGATCGGAGCTCTTGACGACCCCGGCCGAGGCACCAAGCAGGAGATGATCCTGCAAGAGGCTCTCGCACTGTCGTCTATGTTCACAATCGGGCATAGCGACCGGGTTAGAATGACTATTGAGCGTGGGCTGGTGCTTGCGGAAACCTTCAAGGACTATACGCGACAGTTGCGCCTCCTTACTGGCCTGAACCTGTTTTTCACGCGTCTTGGCGACCTCCACAGCGCCTTGGCAGTAGCCGAACGAAGCAGTGCTGTCGCGCAGGCTGCTGGCGACCCAGCGGGCATTATATGTGCAGAGTGGATCCTCGGCACAACTCATCATGGGCTCGGAAATCAAGCCACATCACAACAGCATTGCGAGCGTGCTATGGCGCTCGCGGTGGGACATGCCACGACCACCATCAACTCGTTCGGCAGTGATCAACGTATTCGCGGTCGCGTGAACCTCGCACGAGTTCTTTGGCTGCGTGGCTTCGTCGATCAGGCGCTGGAAATGGCTCGGCTCGTCATTGATGAAGCAGAAAATCAGGATCATCCCGTCTCGGTCTGCACTTCATTGGTTTTTGCGGTCACGGTCTTCCTTTGGTCTGGGCAATTGGCAGGACTGGACAGCGTGATTGATCAGCTGATCGCATATGCCGGACGACACTCGCTGGATCCGTATCGTGCCGCAGGCATTGCGCTGAAGGGCGAACTCGCGATCGCCCGTGATGAGACCGAAGCCGGTCTTGATCTGCTGCGGATCGCCTTGGAAACTCTGAATAAAGGGCAATACAATATCCTGTTAACAGAGGTCGTTTGTGCATTTGCCGAAGGCCTGCGCAGAATTGGGCAATTCAACGAGGCTCTGCTTGCCATTGACGACATGATGATGCGCGCCACTAATTGGGGAGCGAAGTTCAATCTATCCGAAATGATGCGGACCAGGGCACGGATATTGGTGTCCATGCCGAAACCGGATCGACTCACCGCGACGGACTGCCTGACCGAAGCGATCGCCATCGCGCAGGAGCAGTCCGCGCTCACCTTGCAGCTCCGCTCAGCGGTTGACCTAGCGCGCTTGCAAGCGGAGAACGGAAAACAGCAGCTGGCACGGCAGATGCTCGTCTCCTTGTACGGCCGCTTTACCGAGGGATTTGAAACGGTGCCTCTCAGAACCGCGCAACAGCTCATGACGGAGTTGGCCTAGCAACATCGGGAATGGTCTTGAATACGTCACTACCAGGACTGATCACCGCGCCACTGGGTAACTCCTGATCACGGCCAGCAGGCGCCCAAGCCTCGCCGAGCCGGTTGCGCACAAGATGGCGGTGCTGGCTGTTAGGCTTGGTCACCAGCCAGCCGCTTCTGCAGGCCGCATCTGTTCCGTCGCCATCGCCATTCCGACCAAGTCGTCGGCCGTCGCATTCGCAGCCGTCGGGGCGCCGCGTCCGGTTTCGACCGCAAAGGGTGCCGTTGGTTTCGGGTCAGGAGGTGCGTTGGAACCTGACCGGAGAACGCGGGCCCTTCGGTCCGTTTCCGGCCGATTTTCACTTCTTTACAGGATACAACATGCCAAGGATCCCATCCTCCGCCAAGCTTGGCCGACCGTGACCTGGGTGACCGTAGCGATCCGCCTGCGAGGTTTTCTTTCATGCCGACGTCCCCTGATGAGCTGAAATCCCCGGGCCTGTCGCCGGTGGTCGCGGCTTATATCGAAGCGACCAACAGCTCCGATCTCGAGCAGTTGCTTGCTACGTTTGCCGACGATGCATTGGTCAACGACCAGTTGCGCGACTACAGAGGGAAGGAAGCGATCAAAGAATGGGCGGCGAGCGACATTATCGGGCAAAGACTAACGATGGATCTCACGTCGGTAATCGAACATTACGGCAGTTTCATCGTTACTGCTGATGTGGATGGCACCTTTGATAAGCGCGGCCTGCCGGATCCACTCGTGCTCGCCTTCTACTTCACACTATGCGGTGACCGGATCGTCCAGCTAATTATTTTACGCAATCGACTTGATATTTGACAACCGCCGCCGCTGCGCTATCGAGCCCGGTGCCGGCATGCTGACACGTTGGTAGCTGGCCTCAGCTAGGCGGAAACTGGGTTCCAATTTTCCGGCAAATACCACCCCCCCTTTGCATCAACCTACACAGTTAAACTCGCCTACGAAGGATCGTCGTTTATAGTTAGCTTGTGCCCAGAGCACGCACCATGCCGGCTACGGGAGGGTTCATCACCGACGAGTTGCAGCAATGAGAACTACCGCGGCCGGCCAATTTGCGCTCCATTGCATCGCCGCCGCGCCGCTCGGCCCGGCAGGGCCTCCGAGATATGTCGTGTGCCGAATAGCGCCAGCAAAGTAGGGGCGTCAGTGTCCCAAATGGCCGATTCCGTAAACAACACGGCGTGACACAACTGACGCTCTGCTTCAGACAACATCGATCAGACGAGGGGTAGTTATGGGCATCGTACAATCGACCGAATGCTTTGACCACAACCAGCAATACAGCCACATCCTCTGTGAACCGCCGGGCGATCAGGTAACGCTTACGATGTTGACCGGGCTTCTAGACGCCGCCCTGCACATGTGGGACCAGGATCGCATCACGGCGAAGTCGCGGATCAGAGCGGCAGCCGATATGTTGCGCGGCGCGGTAGCAGATGTGGGGGAGGAAGCCTCCAGAGGGCGCTCCCGTGGTCTTGCGCCTTGGCAGGCGCGCAAAGTAACCGAGTTCATTCAAGCATCACTGAAATCGAAAATTCGAGTACAGGACTGTGCGAAGCAGACTCGACTTAGCGTCAGCCACTTTTCGGTCGCGTTCAAGGTGACTTTTGGCGTGACAGTAGGGGAGTACATCCGCCATCGGCGGATTGAACGCGCCCAGCGACTGATGCTGTTGTCAACGATGTCTCTTTCGCAGATTGGGCTTGCTGTTGGCTTTAGTGACCAGGCGCATTATTGCCGGGTGTTTCGGGGAATCATGGGTATTAGTCCCAACGCATGGCGGCACAGAAACTTGGTCCTGACGCCGGCTGATCGGACTCTTGCGGGTGACCTATTGCCGATGCAGGGCTCGCCGTGCGGATAGTCTGGCCGATGGGACGATGCGTCTTGCCCTCTATGGCCAGATCTCGACAGTTGCAGAAATCAATTAGCACGCCTTCACCAACGGTCTTTGAATCGCAAGGCAACTGCCACCACCGACTTAAGCGGAACTGAGCTTCATTTTCGGCCTGACCGCCCCACTGAGCCTCGCCAGGACTGGTCTCCACAAAGTCGCCATCAACCCCGTAGAAATCTGCATCTGCGATGGAAATGATACACCCGCCCGCGGTTGGGTAACCCCAAGCTGGACTTGCAGATCAATGATGTAGCCTTTGACGGAAGAGTGGATGGTCGTGCGGGGCGGTCAACGGGTGGTCACGCCAGGCCGGCAACTGGCTGCCGCAGCGCTGCTGCCGGGGCAGCTGCACGGTTCTGGTAGGTTTACTTGTCCGCTGGTGAAACCGCAAGCTTTGTCAGCAAGGCACGCGGGCCGGCGGGTCGCTCATCAGTCTGCACATTCACGCGCGCCTGCTCGACCCTCACCCGTCACTGAGTAAGGGCGATGACATAGGCGCGGCGGCACCAGACACCACAGGAAAGTCTCCACTGATACCAGCCGCGCAAAAGACCGACTCTCGCGCGGTCTGGAAAGCCTCCGTTATCAGCCGGTTAACCTGGCGCCGAAGAGTCATTCTTTCGCG
>JASHQG010000060.1 GCA_030037665.1 Acetobacteraceae bacterium | reverse complement strand
TCGGCGGCCGAAACATCCTCGCCCGCGCCCTGCGTCGTGGCGCGCGCGGAGAGCCGCGGCGCGGAAGCGAGTCATGTGGCGACCGCGATCGTGCGCACGCGTTTCGTGCGTATGGCATTGTCCTTTCGTCACGGTGCATCAGAGGTGCGCGACGCTAACCGTGTGGAAGCCCACCAGGATCAACAGGGTCACGCGGACGTCGTGGCAGACCCTGTTGATCTCACCGTGTCTTGAGCGGGGGGAGGTCTGCGCTTACGCTCGCGATAACGCGATCGGCAGGAGCTGTACAATGGCAGGCCTCTACTACGAGGAATTCTTCATCGGCCAGGAGTTCGAACATCCTTGGACACGCACAGTGACGGAGATGGACAACACGTTGTTCTCGGCCCTGACGCTGAACGTTCAGCCGTTGCATCTCGATGCGCATTTCGCTGCTGAAACCGAGTTCGGTCAGCGCATCGTAAACTCCATGTTCACGGCCGGACTGATGGTCGGCATGAGTGTGAACGACACGACGGTGGGAACCACGGTTGGCAATCTCGGATTCACCGATATGCGGTTTCCCAAACCCGTGTTCCATGGCGACACGCTGCGGGCGCGCACGAAGGTCGTCGCGATGCGGGAGAGCCGGTCGCGGCCTGGCGTCGGCATCGTCGATTTCGAGCATACGTGCTGGAACCAGCGTGACGAGATGGTGGCGATCTGCCGGCGCCAGGCGATGATGCGGAAGAAGCCAGGCTAGCCGATCCCTCTCTCGCCTCATGGAGAGGTTTTATACGGCCGCCGCAATCACCCCAAGTGCGAGCAATCGCGTGATTTCGTCAGCCGACAATCCCGCCTCTGCCAGCACCTCCGCATTGTGCTGACCCATGCGCGGCGGCTGGCGCGTGACGCTGGCGCGCTCTCGGCCGAATTCAATCGGCAGCGCCGGCAAGCCGACTTTCTTGCCCTCGCGCCCGCCCATGCGCGAAATGAACACCTCCACCAGACCACCGGTGGCCAAGAGGTGCGGATCTTTGAATAAATCTTTCGGCTGCCCGACCGGCGCCCACGAGACGTTGGCGCGTTCGCAGCGCGCAGCGACATCGTCCTGTGGCAGCTGGCCCAGCACGTCCTGCAAGGCCGGGATCAGCCACTCCCGTTCCTGCAACCGGGTGAAGTTCGTCGCCAGGCGCGGATCCTTCGCCAGTTCCTGCAGGCCGAACTCCGCGACGAAGCGCGTCCATTGCTGGTCGCTGGTGACCCCGATGAACAACTGCCCGTCCCCGGCGGTCCTGAAAACTTCATAGATCGCCCATGCACCACGCCGTGCCGGCATCGGTCGCGCGTCCAATCCGGTCGCCGTCATGCCAGCCATATGCGTGCTCATCAGGAACGCCGCGCTCTCGAACAGCGCACTGCTGACCTTCTGGCCTCTGCCGGTCAGTTCACGTTCCCGCAGCGCTGCCTGCGCGGCGATCACGCCGAACACCGCGCCCATGATGTCAATGACCGACGCGCCGGCGCGCAAAGGCTGGCCTGGCGGGCCGGTCATGTAAGCCAGCCCGGCCTGGAACTGCACGACTTCATCCAGCGCCGGCCGGTGTTCGTACGGCCCGGCGAGGTACCCTTTGAGCGCGAGATAAACCAACCGCGGATTCAGCGGTGCAAGCTGCTCGTAGCCGCAGTTCAGTCGCTCCATCGTGCCGGGGCCGAAATTCTCGATCACCACGTCGGCACCGGCGACAAGACGGTGCACTGCCGCCTGCCCCTCCGACCGTTTCAGGTCGATTGCCAGGCTGCGCTTGTCGCGGTTGAACGCGGCAAAAAATCCGGCGCCGAATCCGCCGAGGCCCCGCGTGTGGTCGCCTTTCGGTGCGGGTTCCACTTTCACCACGTCGGCGCCGAGCTCCGCAAAGATCAGGCCGGCAGTCGGTCCCATGACGGTGTGGGTGAATTCCAGGACCTTCAGGCCGGCAAGCGGTGTAGCGGACATTGAAATTCCTCGGTCGCAGCCGCGCGGTTATAGGGCGTGGCGGTGGCGAACGTCACGCCGGGGCACGATTTTGGCGATCGGGATAGCCGAAACGCGCCGGATCGAGGCCACCGGAAAGGAGAGCCCCACAACCGGCACATATCCGCGAAACGAACCGCAGTCCTGCGCCGCCGCAAGATGGTGTTTGCATCGGGGCGTTTCTGCCGGATCATTTGGCCGCTTGGGTGCCGGTTGCAACCACGTTGACCCGCCGGCCCCCGCCGGGCAAGGATGCGTCGCCATGATCCTGCTGATCGACAACTACGACAGCTTCACATTCAACCTGTACCACTTCCTGGGCGAGGTGGGCGGTCGATGCGAGGTTGTCCGCAATGACAAGCTGACGGTGACCGAAGCGTTGGCCCGTCAGCCGGAAGCGATCGTGCTGTCGCCCGGCCCATGCACCCCGAACGAGGCCGGCATCTGCCTCGAGCTGATCGCCGCTGCAGCCGGCAAGATTCCAATCCTCGGTGTCTGTCTCGGCCACCAGGCGGTGGGCCAGGCCTTCGGCGGCCAGGTGGTCCGCGCACCGGCGCCGATGCACGGCAAGACCAGCCGCATCTTTCACGCCGCCACCGACATCCTGGCGGGCATTCCGTCGCCGTTCACCGCCACGCGCTATCACAGCCTGATCGTCGACCGTGCCACGCTGCCTGCAGATCTGATCGCCACGGCCTGGACGGAAGACGGCATCCTGATGGGTCTGCGTCACCAGACGCTTCCGGTCTGGGGTGTACAGTTCCATCCTGAGAGCATCGCCTCGGAGCATGGGCACAGGCTGCTTGGAAACTTCCTCGCCATTGCGCGCGGCAGCAACGAGCCCGCCCGCGCCGCCTGATCGCATTTGTCGAATAACCTCAAACCCCTGCTCGCCCGTCTCGCTGCCGGCGATACGCTGTCCGCCGACGACGCGGAGACGGCATTCGACATCATCATGTCCGGCGAGGCCACCCCGGCCCAGATCGGCGGCCTGCTCATGGCCATGCGTGTACGCGGCGAAACCGTGCCTGAGATCACCGGGGCCGTCCGCGCGATGCGAAACCGGATGACTGCCATCGCGGCGCCGGAGGACGCGATCGATGTCTGCGGTACCGGCGGCGACAACGCCGGCACGCTCAATATCTCGACCGCTGTCGCCTTCGTCGTCGCTGGCGCCGGTGTCCCGGTCGCCAAGCACGGCAATCGGGCGCTCTCGTCACGCACCGGTGGGGCGGATGTGCTGGCGGCACTCGGCGTCGACGTCGACACGCCGCTCGAGCGCCTGCCCGATATTCTCCGCGCCGCGAACTGCGTGTTCCTTTTCGCGCCGCGCCATCACCCGTCGATGCGCCATGCCGGCGGCGTTCGTGTCGAACTGGGAACCCGCACGATCTTCAACCTGCTCGGCCCGCTGGCCAATCCCGCGCGCGTGCGTCGCCAGCTCACTGGCGTATTCGCGCCGGAATGGGCCCGGCCGATGGCGGAGACGCTCCGCGCATTGGGCAGCACATCCGCCTGGATCGTGCACGGGGCCGGCCTTGATGAACTCACAGTGGCCGGCGAGAATCAGGTTGTCGCGCTGCACGCCGGGGAGGTGACAGAGTTCACCGTCACGGCGGAGGATGCCGGCCTGCCACGCTCGCCCATTGAGGCGATTCGTGGCGGCGATGCCGCATTGAACGCCGCCAGCCTGACCGCCTTGCTGGAAGGCGCCGCAGGCCCTTATCGAGATACCGTGCTACTGAACGCCGCCGCCGCGCTGATCGTTGCGGGCCGTGCCGAGACCCTGCGCGAGGGTGTGGCCATCGCTGCGGCCACGATGGCCTCAGGTGCCGCGCTCGGCGCACTGCAAACCATGCGGCGGGAAACGGCGTTGCCAGCATAGTGGCGTCTGCCGAGGAGGGAGAATGCCCGATACCAACCCCGTCCTGCCGGACGTGCTCGCACGTATCTGCGCCGACACGCGGGCCGACCTCGTGCAGCGCAAGGCGGTCAAAAGCATCGAGGCGTTGCGCCAAGTTACCGCCGCGCAGGCGGACAAGCCACGGGGGTTCGGCCGCGCGCTGAAGGAGACGGTGGCGGCGGGGCGGTACGGATTGATCGCAGAGATCAAGAAGGCGTCGCCGTCGGGTGGGGTCATCCGACCCGATTTCGATCCGCCGGCCCTGGCACGGGCGTATCGCGACGGCGGTGCGACGTGCCTGTCGGTGCTGACGGATGCGCGTCACTTCCAGGGCAGCGCGGACTGTCTGATCGCAGCGCGGGCGGCAGCCGATCTGCCGGTCTTGCGCAAGGATTTCATGCTCGATCCGTGGCAGGTGTACGAAAGTCGCGCGATCGGCGCTGACTGCATCCTGCTCATCATGGCCGCACTGAGTGACGCTGAGGCGCGCGAGCTGGAGGAGATCGCCCGTGACCTGGACATGGACGTGCTGGTGGAAGTGCATGACGAGCGCGAACTGGAACGGGCGCTGGGGCTGCAGACGTCGCTGATCGGTATCAACAACCGCGATCTCAGAACGTTGCGGACGGATCTGGCGGTGGCCGAACGGCTCGCCCCGCAGGTGCCGGCGGACCGGTTCCTCGTGGCGGAGAGCGGGATACGCAACACGGACGATCTGCGCCGGCTGGCCGCCGCGGGACCGCAGGCTTATCTCGTGGGCGAAAGCCTGATGCGGCAGGCCGACGTTGCCGCCGCGACGCGGGCGTTACTGGGACGGCCGGGCCAGCCCGGTTCCGCCGCACCGGGGAGCGGGTAAGGTGCAACGCGCGAGAAGCCGCCCCGTCACCCCGCCCTCTTCCGCTGCCGCGCGAGAGGGGGATGTCAGGTCATTCACGCACTTCGACTCGTCCGGCAATGCGGCAATGGTGGACGTATCTGCCAAGCCGGTGACCGACCGTACCGCCACGGCGCAGGTGCGTGTCCTGATGCAGCCGACAACCCTGGCAATGATTCGCGAGGGGACCGCGAAGAAGGGCGACGTGCTGGGCGCCGCCCGCATCGCCGGCATCATGGCGGCGAAGCGCACGTCAGAGCTGATTCCGCTTTGCCACCCGCTGCCGATCAGCGCGGTCAGGCTGGAACTGTCCGCCGACGGTGATGCGGTGGAAATTGCCGCCACCGTCCGCACCACCGGCCAGACCGGCGTGGAGATGGAGGCACTGACGGCCGCCTCGGTCGCCGCATTGACCGTCTACGATATGTGCAAATCGGTCGACCGCGGCATGCGTATCGACGCACTGCGGCTGGTGCACAAGGCTGGCGGCAAGTCCGGGGAATTCACACAGCCCTGACGCCCGCCCTTCCCGCGGCGGCGAAGCGGCGCCATGTGTAGCAGCCGAGGAGCCATCTCATGTCCGACACCCTGCTGCACCCGCCGCCCGCGTTGTTCATGCCGCAGAAGCAGCCGGCCAAGCCGCTCACGCGGCAGATGAAGGTTGTCTCGGAATACCAGCCAAATGGCGACCAGCCGACTGCCATTGCCGAGCTGGTGCAGGGCGTGCAGGCGGGCGACCTCGATCAGGTGCTGCTTGGCGTTACCGGCTCCGGCAAGACCTTCACCATGGCGAAGGCGATCGAGGCCGTGCAGAAGCCGACGCTGATCCTGGCGCCGAACAAGACGCTGGCGGCGCAGCTCTACGGCGAGATGAAGCAGTTCTTTCCGGACAATGCGGTAGAATATTTCGTCTCCTATTATGACTACTATCAGCCGGAGGCGTATGTTCCGCGCACTGACACCTACATAGAAAAAGACGCGCAGATCAACGAGCAGATCGACCGCATGCGGCATGCGGCGACTCAGGCGCTGTTGGAGCGAAACGACGTGGTTGTGGTGGCATCGGTGTCCTGCATCTACGGTATCGGCTCGGTGGAGACCTATTCGCGGATGGTGGTCCGGCTGGAAGTCGGCGGCCGCATCGATCGCGACG
>JASHQG010000509.1 GCA_030037665.1 Acetobacteraceae bacterium | reverse complement strand
CATGCCGCGAACGAACATCAGATTGACTTCGCCTTGGGCCGAGCGGAGCAGGGCACGTTGTCGATCCCCGCAGACGAACGGCATGCGGATGCGGCCTTGCACGGTTCAGATCGAGTTCGCGTCCTGATCCGGCAGGAAACGAAAGATCCGCGCGTCACAGGGCTGTGCGGCGTGACGGTGAAAGCTGCGCGAGGTCCGCTTGCTGCCAGCCTTCAGACTGTCCGCGACCTTCGCAATGCAGCGCACAGCAGCTTGAGCCGACAGCCCGGTCCTGTCGCGCAGCGCGGCGTAAGCAGGCTTGTGCAGGTCGTACTGCGGACGGGTCTTCGTCTGGGTTGCCCGCCCGGCCAGCCAGTCGCAGGCAGCGTTGCAGGTTTCGCGCGTCCGCCGCAGGGAATCGGCCTGATCGGCGGTGGGCAGCAACCCCACGGACGCCGAAAGCTTGATCGCTCAGACGCCCTTCTGCATTTCAAGACAGCAGCGCACCACGGCATCCGAACCGTGCCCGTCCGAATCGGCGTTGGTTCTGTGGCGTGGCGATGCAGCCGTGCCACACATGGTACGACCGGCGGTCTTATACTGACTTGTCGATCGCGCAGCGCGCAATTCGCGATCGCTCTGTCGCCTCGAGGCGACAGTTTCTCGCGGAGAACCCTATGAGTCTGGCCGTCCGCAGTACGCAGCCGGAGCAGATGGATACCGACTGCGTGGACTTCGACGACTACGCGCGTTGCCTCCACGACCTCGCCCGCGTCAATGTCCTCACACTGACGCATCGCCCGACGCTCGCATGGCTCGCCCGCGAGACGCGGGGGCTTGCATCGTTTTCGCTGCTCGATGTCGCCTGCGGCTACGGCGATTTGCTGCGTCGCGTTCGCCGCTGGAGCGCGCGCCGTGGTATCGACGGGCGGCTCGAAGGCATCGACCTTAACCCCTGGAGCATGCGCGCAGCACGCGCGGCGACGCCGCCGGACGCCGCCATCACATGGCGCACGGGCGACGTATTTCAGCACACGCTCCGATACGACTTTATCGTCAGCTCGCAGTTCACCCACCACCTTACCGACGACGAGATCGTCCGGTTCATCCACTGGATGGAGCAGCACGCGACGCGAGGCTGGTTCGTCAGCGATCTGCATCGCCACCGGGTGGCGTATCATGGCTTCGGCGTGCTGGCACGCGCAGCGGGATGGCATCGTTTCGTGCGCAGCGACGGCCGCATTTCCATTGCCCGCAGCTTTGTTCCGGCCGATTGGCGCCGACTGATTGCGGCGGCGGATCTTTCCCTCGACGATGTGCAAATCCGCGGGCACATCCCGTTCCGCCTTTGCGTATCGCGGCGATGCGGTCCCCCCTGATCATCGGAGGCGGCCCGGCCGGCACCGCAGCGGCCGCTGTCATCGCCGCGGCCGGATGCGAGGTTCGTCTGATCGAGCGCACATCGGGCCCGACCGACAAAGTGTGCGGCGACTTTCTCAGCAGCGGTGCGCTCGCTCTCCTGGAGATGCTCAAGGTCGATCCGCTGGTTCTTGGCGGCGCATCCATCAGCGTGCTCAGGCTGGTCTACCAGCGACATGTTGCGGAAACCCGGTTGCCCTTTCCCGCGGTCGGGCTGACGCGCCGCTCCCTTGATGAGGCGCTCTTGCACAACGCAGCCTCGCGCGGTGCTGAATTACTGCGTGGCTGCGCCGTGCAGCGGCTCGAAACCACCCACGATGGGTTCACGGCACAGACGACAGCGCTCGGTCCGCTGCCGGCGACCGCTGTGTTCCTCGCGACCGGCAAACACGACCTGCGCGGTGCACCGCGGCCACACGGCGCGGATGAGCCGGTCGGCCTGAAAATGTACTATGAGTTGATGCCCGATCAGCGCGCGGCGATTGAGGACTGCATCGAACTCGTCCTGTTCCCCGGCGGCTATGCCGGCTTGCAGCTGGTCGAACAGGGCCGGGCCGTGCTCTGCCTGATGGTGTCAGCCAAGCGGTTCCGCACCGCCGGAGCAAGCTGGGACGGCCTGCTTGAGAGCTTTCTCGCCGCGGCACCGCATCTCGTTGCCCGCCTCAGTGGCGCGACGCCCTGTCTCGACCGTCCGCTCGCCGTCGCCGCGATCCCATACGGGTACCTGCATCGAGCGGCCCCTGCCGCACCGCCCAACCTGTTCCGCCTCGGCGATCAGGCGTGCGTGATCCCGTCTCTTGCCGGCGACGGCGTGGCCATTGCGCTGGCCAGCGGAACGCTTGCCGCCAGAACATGGCTGCAACGCGAGGGCGCCGCAGCTTACGACCGGCTCCTGCAACATCGTATTCGCCGAGCGCTCCGGCTCGCCTCGCTGGTGCACAGCGGCTGCACGGCCCCCGCGCTGCAGCCGCTCGTTGCCGCGCTGGCGCGCGCCGGGCCGGGATTGATGCGCCTCGTCGCCGACGCTACACGAATTGCAACAGCCTAGCCGCGCCGGGTTGCATCGGCTTCGGCCCTGCCGCAGAAACGTGCGGACAGAGGGAGTTTGCGCCACGTCATGCGCACCGGCCGGGTGGTGACCCGTCTCGACATCTACATCTTCCGCCAGCTGTTCCTGGCGCTGATCGCGGTCACCGGCGGGCTGACCGCCCTGATCTGGCTCACCCAGTCGCTTCGCTTCGTCGAGCTGGTGGTCAACCACGGCCTGTCGTTCTTCGTCTTCCTGCATCTGACCGGGCTGCTCGTGCCCAGCCTCACCGCCGTGATCCTGCCGATCACCACCTACGTGGTCATCCAGTTCATCTATCAGCGTCTCGCCGGGGACCGCGAGCTGACGGTGATGCGCGCAGCCGGCCTGGCCCCTTTCGCGCTGGCGAGGCCGGCGCTGGTCCTGGTGCTGTTTTCGGTCGCGGCCGGTTACGTGCTGAACCTCTGGCTGGTCCCGGTCAGCCTGCGTGCGTTTCGCGAATTCCAGTGGGAAATCCGCAACAGCATGGCCGCCTTCCTGATCCAGGAAGGCGTCTTCACCGAGGTCTCACCGGACCTCACGGTCTATGTCCGCTCGCGCGATCCGGATGGCACGCTGCGCGGTATCCTGGTGGATGATGCGCGCGACAAGAACGCGCCTGCGACCATCCTCGCCCAGCGGGGGCGCCTGGTCGAAGGTCCCGACGGCCCACGAGTCGTCCTGCTCGATGGCAGTCGTGAAGTGATCGACCACCAGACTGGCCGTTTGAATATCCTGTCGTTCCAGCAGAACGACATGGATCTCGCCGACAACACGCGAAACGACGGCACCCGCACGGCCGATATGTCGGAAGTCTCGCTGCATGCTCTCCTGCATCCGCATCCGCAGAACCCTGCGGACGCGCCGAAATGGGTGGCCGAAGCGCACAAGCGCCTCACCACCCCATTGACCGCCATGTCGTACGGCATGGTGGCGCTCTTGACGGTGCTGACGGGAACCTTCCGCCGCTACGGCGGTTTCGCGCGGCCGCTCGCGTCCATCGGCGCGGTTGTCGGCCTGCTCGCCCTCGAACTCGCGTGTCAGAACCTCGCCGCGCGTCAGAACGCACTGATTCCGCTGATGTGGATTCATGCCGTGTTGCCCGGCATCGTCTGCGCCTGGTTGTTGTTTGCCCCACAATTGCTCGGGGCGCGTCTGCGTCGGGTGTCTCACGCGACATGACGGCGCCGATCACGCTCTCGATCTACATCTCGCGTCAGTTCACCAGCGCGGTGATGGGCATGCTGCTTGCTCTGAGCGGGCTGGTGTCGCTGTTCGATTTCCTGGAACTGCTGCGCCAATCGGCCAGCCATCCGGACGCAACGTTCGGCCTCATCAGCGAAATCGAAGGCCTCCGCCTGCCGTTCATCGCGCTCCAGATCATGCCCTTCGCCGTTCTGCTCGGCGGCGTGCTCTGCTTCTGGCGGCTGACCCGTTCCTCGGAACTGATTGTGGCGCGCGCGGCCGGCATTTCGGCCTGGGAATTCCTTGCCGCACCGACGGTTTGCGCCACGCTGCTGGGATTGATCGCGATCACCCTGGGCAGCCCGCTCTCCTCGGTCATGTTCGCGCGCGCCGAAGCGCTGGACAACATCTATCTGCAAAGCGGCGCTGGCCCGCTCGCCCTGGTGGGCGGCCAGCTTTGGCTGCGGCAATCCGATCAGGTGCTGACACCGAAGGGCGTGGCGATCATTCACGCCCACGGGGTCACCCTGCAGGGCAAGGACCTCACCGCCCGGGATGTCAGCGTGTTCCGCCTCGATGCCGCCGACCGCCTGCTGTCGCGTATCGAGGCGACAAAAGCGGTGCTGCACCCGGGCGACTGGGTTCTGCATGGCGCGCGAACCATTCGGCCCGAACAATTGCCGCACCCGGTGTCTGAGTTCACCCTGCCGACCGATCTGACCGTCGCGCGTGTGCAGGAAAGCTTCGCCTCGCCGCAGACACTGTCGCTCTGGCAGCTCCCCGGATTCATCCGGCTCTTGGACCGCTCGGGCTTTTCCTCGATCCGCCATCGGCTGCATTTTCACTCGCTCCTGGCATTGCCGCTGCTCTGCGCGACGATGTGCCTGGTCGCTGCCGGCTTCTCCATGCGGCCCGCACGACGCGGCGGCGTCGCGCAGATGATCTCCGGCGGGGTGTCCGCCGGGTTCGCCTTGTTCACGATTTCCAAAGTCGCCGAAGAGTTCGGCCAGTCCGGTGCGCTGCCGGTTGTCCTCGCCGCCTGGGCGCCCGCCGCATCGGGATTGATGTTAGCGATCGCATTGCTGCTGCATATGGAAGACGGGTAGGCGGATGCCGCGGCCTCTCCTCTCCGGGATCCTGCTGCTCCTGGTGAGCCTCCTGGTCACGTGCCCCACCGCGCAGGCGCAGCTTGAGGAGATCACCGCAGGCGCCGAATCGGCCGGCCACGGCGCATCGCGCAAGGCGCCCGTTACCTTCAGCGCCGATCGGGTGCGATACGACCAGCAGCATAACCTGGTGTTCGCGAGCGGCCACGTGGAAGCCTGGCAGGGCGATCAGGTGCTCCGGGCCGACAAAATGACGTTCAACCGCGTCACCGGCACCGTCGCCGCGACCGGTAACGTGGTTCTGCTGACAGCGGACGGCGAAGTCATTTTCGCCGATTACGCCGAGCTGACGCAGAACATGACCGACGGCATCCTGAAGAACATGCGTGCCTTGCTGGCGCAGAACGCCAAGCTGGCGGCCAACGGCGCGCGTCGGACCGCCGGAAAGATCAACGAGCTTTCGAAGGTCGTCTACTCCCCCTGCAATCTCTGCAAGAAGAATCCCAAAAAGCCGCCGCTCTGGCAGATCCGCGCAGCCTCGGCTGTGCAGGACCTGCAACACAAACGCATCGAGTATCAGAATGCCACGCTGCAGATGTTTGGGATACCGACGGCGTGGTTTCCGTACCTCTCGGCGCCCGACCCCTCGGTCAAGCGCGCGTCCGGTCTCCTGATGCCCATCTTCGGCAACTCCTCAACCCTCGGCGTGTTCTTCTCGCAGCCGTACTACTGGGTGATCAACGACCAGTCCGACGCCACGTTCTATCCGGTGCTCACCAGCCGGGCGGGCGCTGAGTTGAATACCGAATACCGCAACCGCTTCAACAACGGTTATCTGCTGTTCGACGGCGCGGCCGGCTATCTCAGCAGCGGCTCGGACAACAGCGGAGGCTCGGACAACACGCTCGACAACGGCGCGCAATGGTGGGTCGCTACCAAGGGGCAGTTCGATATCAACGACACATGGCGCGCGGGATGGGACATCAACCGCGCCTCGTCCGCCACTTACATCACAGACTTCGGCAGCCTTGTGCCAGGCTATTCGCTCAATCCCACTCTGCTGGCCAGTGACATCTATGCCGAGGGATTCGGTGAGGGTGCGTATTCGCGAGTGGATACGCGCTTCTATCAGGGTGTCAGCAGCGCCGTGGTCGACAGTGAGCTGCCGGTTGTGCTGCCGCGCTACCAGTACAGCTATTTCGGCCAGCCCGATGCGTTGGGCGGCCGCCTGTCGGTCGACGCGGGGGCGTTCAATGTCCTGCGTACCGACGGCACCAACACGCGCCGGGCCAATTTGACATTGAATTGGGAGCGCCCGTGGGTTGGTCCGCTCGGCGATCTGTGGAAGATCACGCTGCACGGTGACGCCATCGGTTACGACGCGTCTCACTTCAACGAGCAACCGAACTTCGGCCCGACCGACAAGGTCGATACAGCCCGCGCGCTGCCGCAGCTCGCCGTCGATTGGCGCTGGCCGTTCATGCGCGATTCCGGCAAATGGGGTACCCAGGTCATCGAGCCGATTGTGCAGCTGGTCGTCGCACCGCAGACCGGCGACAGTCAGATCCGCAAATACCCGAATGAGGACAGTCTCTCCTTCGAATTCTCCGACGCCAATCTGTTCGGCTTCAACCGGTTTTCGGGGGTTGACCGGTTGGAGGGCGGTGTGCGGCTGAACGCCGCTCTGCATGGCACATGGTATCTCGGCGGCACGACGTTCGATGGCCTGATCGGCCAGTCGTACCGCACCACCAAGGACAATCTGTTCCCCGAGTATACCGGGCTGCACGACGAGGTGTCGGACATCGTCGGACGGTTCAGCCTTGCACCGACGCCTTGGCTGAACATGACGTACCGCTACAGGCTGGACCACAACGATCTGGCTGTCCGCATGGCGGATTCACTGGTCTCGGTCGGCGTGCCAAAGTTCAACATGTCGGTCGGGTATCTCTATACGACCTACGATCCCTTCACACTGTTCGACCAGCCGCCGCCACCGCCCAGCGACAGCGCGTTCTACACCCCGCGCGACGAGGTCACGGTGAATGCCGGATCCAACTGGGGTACCTACCGCTTCACCGCCTTCGGGATCCGCAACATGACCAGCGGCCAGATGGTCGCCTGGGGCGGCGATGCCATCTATGAAGACGAGTGCTTCGTCTTCGACGCCAAGCTGTACCGGACCTATACCGCGCTCCCGGGCGAGCCCAGCGGCGTAACCGTCCTTTTGTTCCAGCTCACCTTCAAGACGATAGGACAGTTCGGCTACCGCGCGCTGTGAGATCGAGAGGTTCCGCTATGACACATCACGACACCGCCCCCTGTCGTCGGCTGGCGCATGCTTTGGCGCTGCTCGTGCTGCTTGCCTTGCCCGCCGCCGCGGCGACGCCCGCCGCCGCGCCCGCCTCG
>JASHQG010000508.1 GCA_030037665.1 Acetobacteraceae bacterium | reverse complement strand
CGATCTGGTCCCGCACCACGTCGAACGGCAGCCGGTTTCCCGGAATACGCTGATCGATGGCTACGATATGAAAGCCATGCCGCGTCTTGACCAACTCTGGCAGCAGGCCGGGTGGTACCAACCGAAAGATCGCCTTCTCGAACTCGGGCACCGTGTCGGCACGGCCTATTTGCCCCAGATTGCCACCGTGCTGGCCAGAGGGGCAGTTCGACATCTCGGCCGCCACGGCCGCGAAGCGCCCCGGCTCGCGCAACAGCTCGTTCAGCGTTTGCTCCGCGCGGGCACGAATCTCAAGAATGTTCACCGAAGGCGTCACCTGGAACAGGATGTGACGGACATGTACGAGATCGCCACTCAGAAATTCCAGACGGTGCCTGTCATAGTAGCGTCGGCATTCCTCATCCGTCGGCGCAGGCGTCACGATCTCGCGCTCGAGCAATTCCTCGATTGCCTGTTCGACGATCGACTGGTCGGTCGATGCCGCATCGAGAATGCCGACCGCCACCGCCCGCTGCCGAAGCAACTCGCGCGCCGCGCCCAGCTCAGCGGTCGTGCCGGACCCTGGTATGACCTCGACACCATTCACCGAAATGCTCATGACCTGATCGGTTCCTTCGCGCGTGTCTTTGGCGTGCGAACAATCTGATAGGGCCGGAACAGATAGGCGAGCGCCCCCGCACCACTCCAGATATGTATCATCCGGGTAAACGGCGAGATCAGGAAGATCGTGAAGCCGAGAAGGATATGCAGTCTGTAAGGGAGCGGCACGCCGGCCGTGAGCGCTGCAGCTCCGCCATTAAACGTCACGACGCCTTTCACGTAGGTGGTGAGCGTTTCGAACAGGATGCCGTCCATATGGAAGGCGGAGAGGGGGACCGTGAGAAGGCCGAGTGCGAGCTGCAGCCATAGCATCAATACGACCGCGATATCCCAGTTGCGGCTGTTGAGGCGGATACGCGGATCGCCCAAGCGGCGCGCGATCAATATGCTCAGTCCGATGATGGCGACAAGCCCGGCGATCCCGCCCACCACCATTGCCAGAAGCTGATGAGCGACCGGGGTCAGGGCCCAGGTGACCAGCCAATCGGGCGCCAGGAAACCAACAAAATGGCCGAGAATTACGATGATAACGCCGTAGTGGAAAAGATTCGAACCGAGCCGGAGCTGACCGGCGCGCAGCATCTGCGATGAATCGCTCTTCCAGGTGTAAGGCTCGCGGTCGAAGCGGATCAGGCTGCCGATCAGCAGGACCGCGAGGCAGACATAAGGATAGACGCCGAACAAAAGCGTGTTCACATAGGTGGTGGACAGCATAGTCGAGCCTCCTTCCTAGGCGCCTGACGCGCTTGTGGATGGACCGGCCGTCAATGGCGCGCCGGCGAAAGCCGGCTCTTCAGCCCAGTCTCGATCGAGAGTGTCGATCCTCGCCTTGACCGGCGGCACCTTCGCGGAATCGATCGGGCGCTCGCCGGCGATGACAAGCAAGGCTTGCAGAACCGCGGCGTAGCGGCTCCCGCGGGCGATGAGAGATCGACCGATCCTGGTCAGGATATGCGCGCAGTCAGCGAGCATGTCGCGCGCCTCGGCAATGTCGCGGCAGCTCAGATATTCGAGCACAACCGGCAGGTAGTCCGGGAGCTCTCGCCCGGCGAGATCGAAGCCTGCCTGCCCGTAGATCCGTTTGAGATCGACCATCGCCTCACCGCGCTCGCGGCTGTCGCCATGGAGATGCTCGAACAGGTGCAGCGAGAGGGCACGTCCCCGATCAAACAGATCGACGTAGTGCTCTTCGGCTTGCAAGAGCTCGCCCCGGCCGAGCTGATCAACGAGGTCGAGAAGGTTTTGCCGCTCGCGCGAGGCCAGAAGTGGCGTGGCGCGGACGACGTCCGCGATCTCGGGCAAAGCCTGCCGTAACCGCTCGGTCGGGTAGGACAAGAGGACGCTGAGGGCTCTGAAGACGAGCATGATGGCCTCATCAGGTATCGACATGACGAATGGGCGTCAGTCTGCGTCGGCCCATCTTGCCGCCGAACAGCGTCGAATGCGGCGGTCCGAAGTCGCACCCGTTGCCGAAGGTGAATCCGCAGGAACCTCTCAGTCCATAAGCATCTTCGGCCTGCTCGCGATGGCTTGTGGGGATAACAAAACGATCCTCGTAATTCGCGATGGAGAGATAGCGATGCATCTCCTCGACCTGCGCGACCGTGAGCCCTGCCTGCGCCAGGACGCTCTGCCCATCACCTTCGCCGAGTTGACGCTGCCGGTAATAGACGCGCATCGCGAGCATGCGTTCGAGGGCGGAAACGATGGGTGCCTCGGCGCCGGCAGTCAGAAGATTGGCCAGATACCGTACCGGAATACGCAACGAGCGGACATCGGCGATTTCGCCGACGGTCTCGATTGCGCCAGTGCTGGCATGCGACTGGATCGGCGACAGCGGCGGCACGTACCAGACCATCGGCAGGGTGCGGTATTCCGGATGGAGCGGGAACGCGATCTTCCACTCGACCGCCATTTTGTATGTGGGCGAGGCCTTTGCCGCTTCGATCCAGGCGTCGGGCACGCCGCCTGCCCGCGCCTGGGCAGCGACGGCCGGATCGTTCGGGTCGAGGAAGAGCTTCAGTTGAGCCTGGTAGAGATCTTTCTCGTCTTCCGTTGAAGCCGCCCGTTCGATGCCATCAGCGTCGTAAAGCAAGACACCCAGATAGCGAATGCGCCCGACGCATGTTTCCGAGCACACGGTTGGCTGGCCGGCTTCAATGCGCGGATAGCAGAAGATGCATTTCTCCGCCTTGCCCGATGTCCAGTTGTAATAGATCTTCTTGTAAGGGCAGCCTGATACGCACATGCGCCAGCCGCGGCACTTGTCCTGGTCGATGAGGACGATGCCGTCCTCCTCGCGCTTGTAGATCGAACCGGAGGGGCAGGACGCAACGCAGCTCGGATTAAGGCAGTGCTCACAGAGCCTCGGCAGGTACATCATGAAGGTATTTTCGAACTGGCCGTAAATGTCCTTTTGCACGGCCTCAAAATTGTAATCTTGCGACCGCTTGTCGAATTCGCCGCCCAGGATCTCCTCCCAGTTGGGCCCCCATTCTATCTTGTCCATTGGACGCCCGGTGACCAGCGACAACGGGCGGGCGACCGGCGTCGTGGGCAGTTCCGGCGCCTGTTGCAAATGCTCGTAATCGTAGGTGAATGGTTCGTAGTAATCGTCGATCTCCGGTAGATTGGGGTTGGCGAAGATCTTCGCGAGAACCGCGAGGCGGCCGCCCTGCTTCGGGACGATCTTGCCGCTCTTCTTGCGCCTCCAGCCGCCATTCCAACGTTTCTGGTTCTCCCAATCCTTGGGATAGCCGACGCCCGGCTTGGTCTCGACATTATTGAACCACGCGTATTCCATTCCTTGGCGCGAGGTCCACACATTCTTGCAGGTGACCGAACACGTATGACAGCCAATGCATTTGTCGAGGTTCAGCACCATCGCGATCTGAGCGCGGATCTTCATGCGACAGTCTCCTTGACGGGGCCATGAACGGGGTTCGAGTGGTCCAGCCAGTCGATCTTGTTGAGCTTTCGCACAATGACAAACTCGTCGCGGTTGGACCCCACCGTGCCGTAGTAGTTGAAACCATATGAAAGCTGGGCATAGCCACCGACCATGTGCGTTGGCTTGAGCATCGTACGCGTCACCGAATTGTGGATGCCGCCGCGCAGGCCGGTTATCTGCGAGCCCGGAACATTCACGATTTTCTCCTGCGCGTGATACATGAGGCACATGCCCTCGTGGACACGCTGGCTGACGACGGCGCGGACTGCGATAGCCCCATTCAGGTTGAAAATCTCGATCCAGTCATTGTCGACGATGCCGGCCCGTTTCGCATCGGTTTCGGAAATCCAGGCGATTGGTCCGCCACGCGACAGTGTCAGCATCAGGAGATTGTCGGTATAGGTGGAATGGATGCCCCATTTCTGGTGCGGCGTGATGAAGTTGAGAACGATCTCGGTTTCGCCGTTGCTGTGCGTGCCCAACATGGCCGCGATCGTGCGTGTGTCGATCGGCGGTCGATAGACGGCGAAACTCTCGCCAAAGTCCCGAAACCACCGATGATCCTGATAGAACTGCTGGCGTCCGGTCAGGGTCCGCCAGGGGATCAGTTCATGCACATTGGTGTAGCCGGCCGTGTAGCTGACATGCTCGCTCTCGATGCCGGACCAGGTCGGCGACGAGATGATCTTGTGTGGCTGTGCGAGGAGGTCGCGGTAGCGAATCTTCTCATCCTCGCGCATCAGGGCAAGATGCGTGTGATCGTGGCCGGTTATCTTGCCGAGCGCGTCCCAAGCCTTGACCGCCACCTCGCCGTTCGTCTCGGGTGCGAGATAAAGAATGACTTCCGCCGCATCGATGTCGGTTTCGATCCGCGGTCGCCCGTCGGTTGCCCCGCCGTCATTGACGCGATAGTTCAGATCACCGAGGCCCCTCACTTCGGCCTCTGTGTTCCAGCCGATGCCTTTGCCGCCATTGCCGAGCTTGTCGGCGAGCGGCCCGAGTGCCGTAAATCGGCGATAGGTGTTGGGATAATCACGCTCGACGACGGCGATCTGCGGGGCGGTGACGCCGGGAACGAGTTCGCACTCGCCCTTCGTCCAGTCCCGGACGTCGAAGGGTTGGGCAAGTTCGCCCGTCGTATCGTGCTGAATCGGGACGAGCACCACGTCGCGCTCGATACCGAGATGGCCTTCGGCCAATTCCGAGAAACGCCGCGCGATGGCCTTGTAAGTCTCCCAATCGCTGCGTGCCTCCCAGACCGGGTCCACGGCCGCGGAAAGCGGGTGGATGAAGGGATGCATATCCGACGTGTTGAGATCGTTCTTCTCGTACCAGGTCGCGGTCGGAAGCACGATGTCGGAGTAGAGGCAGCTCGTCGACATGCGGAAGTCAAGGGTCACCACGAGATCCAGTTTTCCTTCGGGCGCAGGATCACGCCAGGTAACTTCCTGAGGCTTGCTCGCCCCCATCTCGCCGAGATCCTTGCCCTGCAGCCCGTGACGGGTGCCGAGGAAATGCTTGAGGAAGTATTCGTGGCCCTTGCCGGAGGAACCGAACAGGTTCGACCGCCAGATGAACAGGTTGCGCGGGAAATTAGGCGGATCGTCAGGATCCTCGCATGCCATCCTGATCGTCCGGGACTTCAGGCCGGCGACGACATGATCCCTGACATTCGCGCCGGACTGCTCCGCATCGGCGGCGAGCGTGAGGGGATTGACGCTGAGCTGCGGCGCCGAAGGCAGCCAGCCCATATGCTCCGCCCGGACATTGAGATCGATGATGCTGCCGCGATAGGGTGTCGGTTCGGCAAGCGGCGACAGAAGCTCGGCGACGTCGAGCGATTCGTAGCGCCATTGACTGCTATGCGCATAAAAGAACGACGTGCCATTCATGTGGCGAGGAGGCCGTGTCCAATCGAGCGCAAAGGCGAGCATGGTCCAGCCGGTCTGCGGCCTGAGCTTCTCCTGGCCGACGTAATGCGCCCAGCCGCCGCCTGAGACCCCGATCGTGCCGCACATCATCAGCATGTTGATGATGCTGCGATAACCCATGTCCTGGTGATACCAGTGGTTCATGCCGGCGCCGATGATCACCATCGCGCGGCCGTTGGTCTTCGCGGCGGTTTCGGCGAAGCCGCGCGCAACGGCGATCGCCTGGTCCGCGGCAACGCCCGTGATGGGCTCCTGCCAGGCCGGGGTATACGGCAGATTGTCGCTGAAGTTCGCGGCGCCGGCGCCACCAAGACCGCGATCGAGACCATAGTTGGCACAGAGAAGGTCGAACACGCTTGCTACCAGTGTTTCACCGTCGGCAACTTTGATCTTGCGGACCGGGACATGACGCGTCAGCACATCGCAGCCTTGGTCGTTTTCACGGAAATGCACGTGCGGCTTGCCGCCGAAGTAAGGAAAAGCGACAGCGGCCACGTCGTCGCGCTGATCGATCAGACTCAAGGCCAGATGCACGTCGCGACCGGTCTCTCCATCCTTGGCGTCAAGATTCCAGCGCCCGGCCGGCTCGCCGTCGCGGGGCCAGCGGTAACCGATCGCGCCCTGCGGGATGACGAGTGCACTGCCGTCTTCGGCGACCGCAACGGTCTTCCAGGCGGCGCGATCCGATGTCGGTGCGTCAGGCAGGTCGCTCTGGCGGAGATACCGATCCGGCACCCAGCGCTCGTGATCGCGGCGCAGCCGTACGAGCATTGGCATGTCGGTATAGCGGCGGCAGTAGTCCTGGAAATACGGCACCTGCCGGTCGAGGAAGAACTCGCGCAGGATCACATGACCCATGGCCATAGCGAGCGCCGCATCGGTGCCCGGCTTTGGGTGAAGCCAGAGATCGGAGAATTTGGCAACCTCCGCGTAGTCGGGGGTGATCGCCACGATCCTGGTGCCGTTGTAGCGTGCTTCGACGAAGAAGTGGGCGTCCGGTGTGCGCGTTTGCGGCACGTTGGAGCCCCAGGCGATGATGTAGGCGGAATTGTACCAATCAGCCGATTCCGGTACGTCGGTCTGCTCGCCCCACGTCTGCGGGCTCGAAGGGGGCAGGTCGCAATACCAGTCATAGAACGAGAGGAGCGTGCCGCCGATCAGGCTGAGATAACGGGCGCCGGACGCATAGGAGACCATCGACATCGCGGGGATCGGCGAGAATCCGACCACGCGATCGGGTCCCCAGGTCTTGATGGTGTGGATGTTGGCGGCGGCGATGATCTCACACGCCTCCTCCCAGGTTGCGCGCACGAAACCGCCGCGGCCGCGCACCGCCTTGTAGGATTTTGCGCTCCCGGCATCGCCAACGATCGCCGCCCAGGCCTCAACCGGTGCGAGCGTTTTGCGTGCTTCACGCCAGGCTTTAACCAGCCGCCCCCTGATCAGGGGGTATTTGATGCGGCTTGCGCTGTAGAGATACCAGCTATAGGACGCGCCGCGCGAACAGCCTCGCGGCTCGTGATTGGGCATTCCGGGCCTCGTGCGCGGATAATCGGTCTGCTGCGTCTCCCACGTGACGACGCCGCTCTTGACGTAGATTTTCCAGCTGCAGGAGCCGGTGCAGTTCACGCCATGAGTCGAGCGGACGATCTTGTCGTGCTGCCAGCGCTGCCGATAGCCTTCCTCCCACATGCGATCTTCGTCGCGCAACTCGCCGTGGCCATCAGCGAAAGGCTCCCGCCGCCGTGCAAGATAGGTGAGGCGTTCCAGAAATTGGCTCATTTGGCCACTCCTATCCCGATCTAGCGTAAGCCGGTGGCTGGTGCCTGTTGCGTCGGTTCGCCCATGACCGGCGTGCGCCGGACTTCGGTCAGGTAGTTGAGGATCAGGGATACCCAGACGATGCCATACAGCAGCATGAAGCAGGTCGAGCTTACCCTGAGCCGATCCAGGATCACGCCGAACATGATCGGCAAAAGGAACCCTCCAAGGCCGCCCGCCATGCCGACGATTCCGGAGACGGCGCCCATGTTGTCCGGGAAATCATCGCCGATGTATTTGAACGTTGATGCCATGCCGCACGCGAAGGCGACACCCAGCACCAGCAGCAAACCGGTGAAGAACCAGGATGGCACCGCGATACCGAAACTCAACGGCGGCCCATTGACGGTGTGCACGATCAGGTCGGTTCTCGGGTAGGAGAGCAGGAACAGGGCGATCCAGGCCGCCCACAGCACCCACCAGGTCACGTTGTGAGCCCCGTATCGGTCCGACAGCCAGCCTCCGACGGCGCGGAACGTGCCGCCCGGCAGCGAGAAGCAGGCCGCTAGCAACGCCGCCTGAGCGATCGAGAAGCCGTATTCGTTCTTGAAATATTGCGGCATCCAGACCGACAACGCGGTAAAACCGCCGAACACGATCGAATAGTATTGGCAGTACTTCCAGACGCGCGGGTTGCGCAACACCCGCAGTTGCTGCCTCATCGAAGGCGCGCTGCCCGTGCCGACTCCCGGATCAGGCGCGGAGAGGAGCCAGAACACCGCCGCGGTGACAAGGAGAACGACCGCGTAGACTTTCGGCACGGTTTGCCAGCCATAGTGACTCACCAGGAATGGGGCGATGAACATGTTCAGCGCCGCACCCGTGGTCCCGGCGCCAAAAAATCCCATCGCGAATCCACGGCTCTCCTTCGAGAAGAAGCGCGCGACATAGGGCGTGCCGACCGAGAAGGAGGCGCCGACCAATCCGAGTGCGAGTCCGAGCAACAGGAACTGCCAGAGTGCGGTGGCATAGGACGAGACCCATAACGGGACGGCACAGCCCACCAGCAGGAGCAGCATGATGATCCTGCCACCAAAGCGATCGGTCCAAATGCCGAGCGGCAGGCGGAACACGGCTCCGGTCAGAACAGGTGTCGCGGTGAGGAGGCCGAGCTGGGTCGAATCCAGATTGAGCTCGGTGCGGATCGGGATACCCGTTACCCCGAACATCGTCCACACCGCGAAGCACACCGTGAACGCCCAGGTGGTCACGAACAGAACTGAGAGTCTTCCAGACCGTGACATCCGCACCTCTCGTCCATGAACCGCGTTTCAGCCCGCTGTGGGGCTGCACGCCGGCAACGTCCGCACCAAGGCCGGCACTTCATAGATCGCTCGTGGGTCTGTTTACGGATAAATAACGCTGGCCGATCTGCCGACGCCGGTTGAGTGCATCGCACCAAGTTCAGACCGCACTCGCATGTCACCCTCGGTGGCCACGACGATCCCCGGCAAGAGCTGTCGCGTTCCTTGACATCTGGCCGGCATGAGCTCCGTACTCACCGGTTGGTCCACGAACGGCGGTTTGTGCGCGTGTGGTGCGTCTTCCGTTGCTCTCCCGGGAGCCTTCCACAGATAACCGCCCGACGCAACGTATCAACGCGCTTTTTTGTAATCCCCACGCGTTTTGCTTACAAGATCATAATCGAACAGAACGTCCGAATGGAGCGTCGACCAGGAGCGGCGGGCCGTGATAATGATCAGAAAGCGTCGTTGGACTGTTGCGTTGAGGTCAACCGGGAGGTCATGGCGGATCGCAGACAGAGCCGACGACGGGCGTGTGCGGGCTGGATCTAACCTCGCGACGGAATTTTGCCCGGACCATGGCGCCGGCAGTCAGCAATCGAATCCGGACAGGGATCAGAGAGCACGCTGCTGGACACGCCCTCTGGCTCAACGTCAATTCGTCGAACGGAAGAGAACCGGCCAGTCTCCCGGCTCGGCGCCGCCGCATTCGTTTTGCATGGAAGCTGCGGCGAGACGGAAGTTTTCGCCGTCCCACACCCAGCTTGCCGCCAGACCGCAATCCGCGAGGCCGCGACCCTTGTCGAACACCGACAGCGTGCCATTCGTCGGAGCGAATTCGACCTCGGTAAGGCCGCTGATCATGCCATGGTCGGGATCGTCGCCCTGATACGGCAATGGCAGCTTGAGCGCGTGCACGTCGCCGCCCGATCGGTCGGCCAGGAAGCCGACATACCACCCCTGATAGGCTCCCATGCCGCAGGGGATCAAGACTAAAGCCCGCCGCTGGTCAAGCGCGTAGGCCATAGGCTCCATCTCATATGGGTCCGCGTCGCATAGCTCTTCGCGCAGAGTGCCCGCGGCGCTCCGTCGGGTTCGCGCTATCAGGGCGGCCTCCTCCTTCGTGTCCAGCCTGGCGGTCACTGCGTGGGCACGAATGTGAGGCACCGGAAGAGCGGCTGGCACCTTTTCAGACGGCGCGGTTCCCGGCGTCAGAAAGGCAGTCTCACCGGCGACGCGGCCCTGACGCTCATCCATGCGTCGCAGCGCGGCGGTGAGGCCATCGAGCGGAATGGTCGTATCGTCGCCCGGCAGGTCGAGTGCCGTGCCGTTTCGAACCTGCTGCACAAAGTTGCGCACCACCGCGAGGCTGCTCGTGGTAAACCCTTGGACATCTCCGCCACCGGCACGAGTCCAACCGGCGGGCAGCGACAATGTGCGGCCATCCAACTTGATGTCGTTACTGTCAAACGGCTGATCGGCGGCAATGACGGCGCGCAGTTTGCCCCGAGGTCCTGCGTCCCGGAAAATCGCGAACTCGGCGCGCGATCCCCCCTCCCGGTTAAACCCCTTGGCCTCGCAGCGAAGCGTGTTGTCGCAGGCGACGAGCCAAGATTTATAGGTATCGTACGACTGCACCGGCGGAGCGGCAGCACACAACCAGAAGGCCACGCCTGACAGCACTGCGCGACACGTCGCCGTGGCAAAGGTGTGACGGAGGCGCGGCGTATCATGCGGCCTGCGAAGAGGCATGCCGTGGGTCGCGGCGCATTCGTCGCCCCGGCCTCGCTTCGGCGTGCCGTCGAGGCTGAAGTCCATTGTCTCTCTCCTGGCATGGGTCGTCGAAGTCAAGGTGCGCGCGGCGGGCACTGCAGCGTGATGTAATCGTGGGTGGCGCCAGATTGATAGATCACCCAGCGGTCGATCAGGGTCCATCCGCCCGCTTCGACGGTTGCCATCCAGAACTCGGGGTTCGCGTTATCACCGTCCCCTTTGTCCGTGTACACGGAGCGGTGTCGGTTGAATGGCGTGAAATCGTACACACTGCTCGGACCGTCGGAATGGATCCTGCGCTCAAGCAGCAGCCGCAAATACCCGTCCGACACATCGGCAGCCCAATTCGCTACAGACAGCTCGCTGCTCTCGCTGATCAACTTGCATTGCAGCACGGACTGGGCCCGTGCTGCCATCGGCGTTCCCGCTGCCAGGAGCAGGGTCGCGATGGCCAGCGGCCTCGCAAGTGATTCGGCGGTGGAAACCATGATTCCTCCTTGAGATTCAGTCACGCCGATGCTTTGCGCAATGCGGCTCCGTGACCACTGATTTTTCAGCAGCAGAGTTGCCCGGGCCGAGTCTGCCGACTGGGAGCTCACGGGAATGGCAGATCATGCCGGGAGTAGCGGATCGAGCGGAGCCGGAGCGTGGCGCCGTCCAACTGAAGTTGCGCGATGTAGGCGCCGCCGGTTGGGCAACAGTCGGCGTCGCCGGACTTCCAGAAGGCGCCGTAGGCTCGCAGCGTCGGCCAGTCCATCGCATTGCCATGGCGTTGAGTGAGGCCCTCAGGGATGTCAATTTTGTACGACCACTCGTCGGTCATCTCCACCCACTTTCCATCGATCGCGCGGAATGCTGCGTCATCGGTCGGATTCGAGGAAACGTCGGCACTCATTTCGACCACCAGGATTTGCCCCTGAGGGGTCGCGACGATGGCAGGCGCGGTGATTACGCCGCCACCCCCGTTCCATCCTTTTAGGGTTGTCAGCGTCGTCCCGCCATGTGACGGCACCAGCAGCGCCACGCCAGCCCCGTCGTTCTCCGGGCCGCCAGCAATGAGGTGACCGCCGACCCGCTCTGTCTCGGGGGTCTCGCCTTTCGTCAGATAGACCTGCAACTGATAATAGACCGGCGGTGATGATCCATGGACCAGTTCAAAGGCCACGACCTTGCAGATGTCACCATCATCGAGGTCGGTCCATTCATCTCGCGTGCCCTGCACGCCAATACAATGACGCGCCGCGCGTGCCTCGGTGATCGTTGCGGCCTTTGCGGCTGTGCAGGCGAACGTCGCTGCGCAGGCGAGGGCAGCAATGCTCAGAAGTTTGAAGCGAGGGCCCATTCTCATTGCCGAGTCCAGACATGGCTCACCGGAATCCATCGATAGGCACAAACCGGCGCAGGATCTGGCCGACCGCGCTGCAATCAACCGATCGCGAATCGCTCCAGCCCGACGCCAGAACGCCCATCTTTATGCACCTCGCCGCCTCGGCGGCAAACGTTGCCAACGATGGTCAAAGCGCATTCCATCACCAGAATGGGAGCTCAGCTGTGACCGTTGAGTCTGACCGCGAGCTGAGTGCGGTATCTCAACAGGACCCGCCTTACAGCCTTTACGGGAGAACTCACGTACGGCGCCGGATCTCTTGTTACTGTCATGCTCGAGGTCGGTCTGACGCGGCGGCAGGCCCCTTTGACATCACGGAGTAGGGCAGGCTGGGGCTGTCCGGCGTCTGTCTGGATCACTGTCGGCCAATGACCCAGTGGTGGGGGCTCCCCGTCGACCGCGTTCAATGCGCCCAGGAACGCTCTGGCGGTCATCGCACGAGCGAGTTCCGATTGAAGCAGCTGGTTCTGGGACGTCAGCCATCTCGGGGTGTTGCCCATCGGCGCTCAGCCCGCATGCCGGATCGACCCGAGCAGCGGAGCGCCACGATCCACAGCCGGCACTGTCCAAGGGCGCCGATAAGAGTTCGTACACGTCGTGGCAGGTGGCCGGTTCCTCGGCGGCGTACCGAAACCGTCATATGCCACCGTGAAGAGCGACCTCGGGATCAGGCCTGAAGGTTGCGAACGCCGTCGAGTGCGACCACGCAATCTGGTAGCTCCGATCAACAACAAGTGTGTATCGCATCTCCGGAACGGACCGCCTTGGCAAGACTTAGGCGGTATGGCACACGTCATTCGTTTCCAACTTCGGGCGTCGGCATGCTTGCCGCCTGCATGTCCCCAACTGACCAAAAGGACCAATCAGAATGAAGACTTCCCTTGCTGTCGCCGCTGCCGTGCTAATCGTCACGGCGATGGCTCCTGGTGTCAGCCGTGCGGCATGTACACAGCAGGACGCCATGGGGAAAGCCACCCAGCTCAGCCAACTCGTTCAGGCAAAGATGGCGAGTGACCCGTCACAGGGTCAGGCGCTGATGGCCAAGATGCAGCCGATCATGCAATCATATCAGGGCTCGGCGACGGCGGGCGGGACAGTCGACTGGGACAAGGTTTGTGAGGAATACGACGCCCTGATCAAGCAGGCTCAGTAAATCCCAGAGGGAACGACCGCGCGCGACCAGGAGCTGCGCGATCCAGGCAGGGCGGCACGCACGCGGTCTGTCCCGAAAGCGCCTCGTCGAATCCTCCGCTCCTTCGCCGCCGAGGGGTTGCGTCGTATGTAGCCAACCGGCTCGGTGGGGGGAGTGACGGACCGGTACGTTTGGACAGGTCCCGAGATCACGGGCGGCTGCACCGCGCGGGTTGCTGCCCCGTCCTCCTCTGCAACAAGGATGGCGGTGTGACGCGAATGCAGCACTCTGGCCAATGAGTCGTGATCCCGCGCTGATCATTCAGGCGGGATAATGCGCACGTCGTAGATCGTGTGCGTGTCGGTGACGACGTGTTCGCCGCGCTCTGGGCGCGTTCCGAGGGCGCGAAAGTTTATCAGCGCCTCACCGCGCGTCGGGAGATGCTTGTCGCCAGGTCTCGCTTCCGAAGTTCCGTCCAGCCATTCAATTGGAAACGCAGCCAGCCTGTTTCGCCGCGGCGACGGCCTGCCGGTAGTCTTCTTTGTAGCCGCTGTTATCAGGTGCGAAATCCGCTTTGGCGGTAGCATCGCTCACCGCCCGGACCAAGTC
>JASHQG010000507.1 GCA_030037665.1 Acetobacteraceae bacterium | reverse complement strand
GGGCCAACGCGGTGTTCCTCGTTGGCGTTGCGCAGCGTGTGCATGACGCTGAAATGGGTCAGCGTCACCCCTTTCGGCCTGCCCGTGGAGCCCGAGGTGAAGAGAACGTAGCAAATGTCGCCGAGTTGATTGACCGATGCCGGGCGGCTGTCCGGCTCGTCCGCCCAGAGTGCCGCGTCATCCACCGCGAGGCCGGGGCGGCCCAGCCGATCCAGCACGCGCTGCTGGCTGAGCACGACTTGTGCTTCGCCCTGTTCGATCACGTTGTCCATGCGCTCGGACGGCCAGGCGGCGTTGATCGGCAGATAACCGCCGCCCGCCTTCAGGATGGCCATGCCGGCAACCGCCTGCTCCCATCCCTTCTCCATCATCACGGCAACCAACGTGTCCGGCTTGACGCCTCGCCGGCGCAGCCCGTGCGCGATGCGGTTGGTCAGCCGCTCGACCTCGCCATAGCTCAGCACACGCTGACGCGTTAACAGGGCGGGAGCCTCCGGCTGCCGCGCCGCCCAGTCGGAGAACGCGTCGTGCAACAGGTGCAGGTCGGTGCGCGACGTGGGCGGCGGCGTCCACTTCGTCTCGATCCGCCGTACTTCGACCTCTGACGCGAAATTCAGCTTCGACAGTGGCGTCTCGGGATGGGCGATCACCTGCTCCGCGAGCAGCCGCAGATGCGCGGCCATTTCCTCGGCGAAGCGGCGGGTGAACTGGGTGCTGCGGTATTGCAGCCGCACGTCCAGCCGGTCGCTCTCGGCGAAGGCGAGGAACATCAGATCATTTTGGCAGTCCACCGTTTCGAGCGGCAGCGGCGTCCCCAACGCGAACGGGCAGGTCGGCCTCGACCAGGAAACGGTGACGTTTGGCAGCTGGATGGTGTCCGAAGGCCGCACCTTGTGCAGGCCGGCGATCACCTCCTGGAGCGACAGACGCTCGTGCGGCTGGACCGCTCGCCGCTGCTGCTGCACCTGCTGTACCAGCTGGGCGAAGGTGAGCTCCGGCGTGAAGCTCGCGGTCGCAATCAGCGTGTTGACGAACGAGCCCATCGAGCGCGCGAACGTCTTGCCGCGCAGGTCCGTGGGGTACAGCACCGCCACCATCTCCTGCTCGGTGTAGCGGTGGATGAGCGCCTGCAGCAGCGCGAGCGTGGTGATGAAGGGGCCGACCTCCGTCGGCGGCAGGCGGAGCGAAAAGTAAAGGTTGCCGTCCTTCTCGCCGCGCCAGGTCTCGCGCCGCGTCGGCAGTGCGCTGTGGAAGTCGGAGTTCGCCAGCGCCTCTTGCCAATAGGCGCCGTCCGCCTCGTGATCGGGGCTTTCGAGGTAGCAACGCTCGTGCGCCTCCCAGGCCGCAGGGCCAGGTCCGGGCGGCGGTACCGGCTGGCCGTGATAGTGAAGGCCGACCTCCTCCAGCAGCAGCATGACGGAGCCACCGTCCAGCACTACGTGGCTGCCGTTGACGACGAAGATGTCGCCGCACAGCACGAAACGGAACAGCGGCCCGTTCTCCACGTCGAACGGCTTGGTGATCGCCCATTCCCAGTTGTCCGAACGCTCGAGGATCTGGTCGGGTGCTTCCCCTATCACCTGGTAGGGCTTGCCGTTCTCTTCGCGGATCACCGAACGCAGCGCTGGATGCGCTTCGATCGTCTCGCGCAGCGCTCGCTCCAGCTGTTCGGGGTCAACGCCGGGATTCAGGCGGTAGACGTACGGCACGAAGTAGGCCGACCTCTCCGGCGCACGCTTGCATTCCAGCCAGATACGCTGGGTGACGACGGCGAGCGGGATCGGCGTCGTTGCTACGTCCATCGTGAGGTTACCCATGTTAGCGCGGAGCCCTGCCGCGCACGGAATGGAGCGTGAAGCGCGGAACGCTTTGCGACAGGGACCTCCAACCGTCTACCAGCGTGACGTGGGTCAGAGCAGTTTCCTGCGCTTTTTGTCCTGCTGTTGCGGTTTTTGTCGGACTTACCGAGTGCAGAGTGGTGTGACATTGCAATAGAAAGGCGGACCTTCGGGGGATCTGCCGGTGAGCGAGCAGCGACAGCATGAACTTGCCAATCTGCTGGCAATTGACGGTGGCATGCCAGTTCGATCCAAACCACTGCCTTGGGAGCTACCGGGAGCGCACTGGATCGGCGAAGAGGAGATGGAACTGGTCGGGCAGGTAATCCGCGCCCGTAGTCCGTTCCGATTTTACGGACCCGACCCGCAACGTATGGTGGACACGCTCGAGCGGGAATGGGGCGCCAGATTCGGCCACCGTCATGTACTCGGCGTATCGTCGGGCACTGCCGCGCTGAGTATTGCGCTGTCCGGTCTTGGGATCGGGCCGGGGGACGAGGTCGCAGTGCCGGGCTATCTTTGGGTGAGCTGCGTTTCCGCGGTCGTACGCAGCGGCGCGATACCGCTTCTGGTCGATATCGACGAGACTTTCTGCATTGACCCTGAGGACCTGGCGCGGCGGATCAGCCCGAATACGCGCGCGGTGATGTATGTGCACATGAGCGGCGCAGCCGGCCGCGTTGCCGAAGTGGCAGGAATCTGCCGGGGGCGGAGCCTGAAGCTGATCGAGGATTGCGCGCAAGCGGCAGGAGCCTCATCCGGCGGCCGCGCCGTCGGACGCTTCGGGGATGTCGCAACGTTCTCTTTTCAGCTCAACAAGAATATCACGTCGGGCGATGGCGGCATGTTGGCAACCGAGGACGACAATTTGTTCCGCCGCCTCGTGGCGCTGCACGATCTCGGGTATCCCCGCAACGCTGCTGGCCGACTGGATACGTCGGATGCGGACTGCCAACTCTGGGGTGTGGGGGCTCGCATGTCCGAACTGGCCGGTGCGATGGTTTTGGCGCAAATGCGCAAAATCGGCCAGATCACTGGTGCGATGCGTGGTGCCAAGTGGCGCATTCGGGATGCGCTGAAGGATGTGAAGGGACTTGCCTTCCGCAATGTGCCCGATCCCGCCGGCGACACCGGTCCGTTTCTGCTGACTATTCTGCCGGACGCCGAGACGTGTACACGCTTTGTCGCCGCGCTGCAGGCAGAAGGGATTCAAGGGCCACCGGGAAGTCTGGCCTGCATCACGATGCGTGACTGGGGGCTGCACTGGTATTTCAATATACCGAGCCTGACGGAGCGGCGTTCGAACAGCCACGATGGATTTCCCTGGACTCACCCCGCCAACCTATTCGCGCGAAACTATGACTACCATCGCGGTGCTTTGCCACGCTGCGACGACCTCCACGACCGCTCGGCACTGCTGTCGATCGCGTCTACCCTCGATGACCGCGACGTGGCCGATATCATCACGGCATTCCGCAAGGTTGCGCGCGTCGTGATTGCCTGACGCCATCGGGCAGGGCGAGCTGACTGCCCACACAGCAACGGGAAATGTACATGCCGACGCTATCGGATGTCATCGCTATTGACCTCAGCACATTCTCCAAGGTGTCGGCAGGCACGGACGTGCTGGTGGTGGGCTCCGGCACCGCAGGCGTCACGACGGCGATCGCGTTGGCGCGCGCTGGCCTGTCCGTCGTGATCCTGGAGGCCGGGCCGTTCATCATGCCAAGTCACGTGGGATCGACACCATTCCGGAGCCGCGGCGACATCACACCGCGCATCCACAACCTGGTACGCTATAGGACCGCCTGGCTTAGCCGTGACCGCTACCACCCGGGCATCGTCCCGCCGCTGCAGAACGATGCCTGGTCGGTCGTTGGTGGCCGCACGTTGTTCTGGGGTGGTTGCACGCCGCGTTTCTCACCCTGGGACTTTGCCGACTGGCCGTTCAGCTACCATTCGTTCGAGCCGTACTACGAAGAGGCGGAGCAGCTGATGCACGTCTCCGGCATCGGCGGTCACCCGCCGTTCTTTCGTGGCCCCGCACAAGACACACTGTTGGAGCAGCTCGCGTCCGCGGAGTTTTGCGGCAGCCACGCCCGGCTTGGTGTGGACACACAGGAGGCGCTGAACGGATACATGCCGCGCGGATTCGATTCCGCGGTGGATCGCTTGCTGCGTAGCGGCCTGCTGGTGCGCGAACCGAACCGCGGCGGTATTGTGTTGGTGCCAGAGGCAATCGTCGAACGCATCGAACACGACGGCCGAACGGTTCAGGGCCTGACCGTCTCCGACCTCGAGGGCAAACGACGGTTCGACTTTGTGGCCCAGCATTACGTGCTGGCCGGCGGCGCGGTGCAGTCCACGCGCCTGGCACTGGCCTCTAACCTGCAGGAACTTAGCCCGCACGTCGGACATTTCGTCGCGGACCATCTATTCGTTCAGGGCCTGTTTCGGCTACGTAAGCCGCTCGACGGTGCGATTTATCTCTTCGTGGATCCCACGCGGGAGCGTCCGTACCATCTGCAGATACAGGGGCCATTTCAGGAGACCTGGTACACCCCGTACCATGCCACCGTTTGGCTGGATTGCGATCCGCAAGGGCGGTACCTGCTCGTCTACTGCTTCGGGGTGGGCTCTTCGGTCGAGACGAACGAGATCGTCCTCACGAACCAGCAGAGCGACGGGCCACGAGGCCTCGGCCGTTACTGCGTGCTGAACGACCGTTCGGAGGAAGACTTGCGGACATTGGAGGCGATGAAGGATTGCCTGCCCCCGATCGCCGAGGCCATTGGTGCTGATGTGATCCGTAGCCAGGTGAACCCACCGGGGTCAGCGCTGCACGAGATTGGTGGCCTGGTCATGTCGGACCAGCCCGGCCATCGGGTGACCGACACTTACGGCCGGTTCTGGATGCTGCCCAATCTTTCGGTCGCCGATGCGGCCGCGTGGCCTTCACAGGGGTCGGCGAACAGCTATCTGACGATAACCGCTTGGTCGCTGCGCCATGCTGAAGGTGTCCTGAAGCACCTCGGCGGCCGAGCCGCGGGCGAGGCGTGATTGCGTGAGGCGGCGATTTGACGCCACACCGGAAGGCCACATTCCAATCCTCGGAGCGAGCGGGTCGGAGAGAGGCGTCGAAGGATCGACTTATTTTTGATTCGCGAGATCTCGGAGGCGCGCTCCGGCCAACACGTGCGCTTCGATCCGTTCCAAAACAGCACCGCGGGTCTCGGGCACGAACCGTATAGCCACCAGCGCGCTGGTGACGCAGATCAGCGTGCAGCCCGCAAACGTCCAGGTGAGCCCAAGCTCCTCAACCACCGTCAGGAATGTAAAGGCCACCAGAGCATTGAACAGCCAGCTTGTCGCTGATGCCGCGGCAATCCCGGCATCTCGGATGGTGCTGGGTACCAATTCCGACATGAGCACGTACGGCAGCGGCCCGAGCGAGACGGCGAAGGCAGACAGATAGATGCAGAGTCCCGCAAGGCCAAGCCAGGGAAGTTCCTGCGAGCTGGCGAACATGACTCCCGCGAGCCCCGTCGCCATGGCAACGGAGCCCCAGATGAGCAGGGGACGTCGGCCGATGCGGTCCACGAGCAGCAGTGCAGCGACGGTTGCACCGAAATTCACCACGCCGAGCCCTACGGTTGCCGCCAGCGCCGCTGTCGCACCGGAAAAGCCGAGCGCGACAAATATGCGCGGTGCATAATAAAGAATGCCGTCAATGCCGCTGAGGTTTTGAATGATGAACAGCAGCCCAGACAACGCCAGTACGGCCACGGTGCGGCCACGCCAGAGGTGCTGTAGCAGGTTGCCCGCAAGGATGGCGCGATCCGGCCCGGAGCCGACCTGCATAAGTTCGTCCGTAAGGCCGAGCCGTGCAGCGATCCGCCAGGCACGCTTCGCGTCCCCGGCGCGCAGGTGCCATCGCGGGCTTTCCGGAACCGCCAGCGTCGCGGCCATACAAAACAAGGACAGCAGCAGGCCGCCGCCAACCACGTCTTCCCAGGAGAGGACCGAGCGCAGCGCCCAGGTCGCAGTGTAAGCCAGCAGAATCCCGGCGGTTACGGCGAGTTGGAACAGAGCGACGAGCGAGCCGCGATGACGCGCCGCTGTGGTTTCCGCCACGTACATCGGCGCGACGGTCGAGGAGAGGCCGACGCTAAGGCCGATCACGATGCGGGCCACGACGAATGCGATGAATCCGAGGCTTTGCAGTGCTGATCCACCTAGAATTAGGCCGTAACCCGCAAGCGCGAGGAACGAGGAAAGGAGCAGCGCGTTGGTTCTGCCGACGCGCAACGCCACGGTCCCGCCCAACGACGCTCCGACGAATGCCCCGGAGACCAATGCCGCCACCATCAATTCCGTCTGTGCGGTCGTAAGCGTGTAGGCCGTGGTGACGTCGTCGAGAACGCCGGCGATCACGGCCGTGCTGAAACCGAACAATAGGCCGAATGACCCTGCAATCGATCCGATCCGAACGGCGCGTGCTCGCAGGGGGGAAACCTGGCCAGGGAGGCCGTCGCCTGTCGCCAGCGTCAATTGAGGTCTCCCTGACCAACTCAGGTCTGGCATTATGCCAAAATGTCAGCCTATTCCTCAATGGACGGAGAGAGTGACGACAGGACGTTCAAACTTGGATGTCCCGTGAGGGGCACACATCTCTTGGTCGCGCGCCTTGGACTCGTTTCTGGTCGAGCTTCCAGACATGATGCTTCAGGCCACGGCCGGCCACGTACTCGTTCATCTGCTCGAACCCCTTCTTGCCCCCGACCGTAGCGTTCCAGCAGGTGGCGGACGTTGAGGATGGTGGTTTCGTCGGGCCCTGGTTCGCATCCGAGGTCGATGCCAACGAACTCGCGCATGGACAGGGAGTCATACGGGGATTCCTCGGCCGCCGGATCTGACAGGTTGACCCACTGCTGCAGGAAGTGCAGGCGCAGCATGCGCTCCAGACCGATCGGCGGCCGGCCATTGCCGGTCTTGGGATAGAATGGCTCGATCACGGCGCAAAATTCCTGCCATGGCACGACCTACTCCATCTCCGCCACGAACTTCGATTGGCACGTTTGCTTGCCGTGCTTGTCGAAATTGACGGTTTGCCAGGGCGGTTGCCGCATCCCAGTCCACTCCGTGCCGTGGCTCGCGACACTTCTGATAGATCGATCCGCGACCGTGTCGAGGGGAAGTTGTTCAGAGGTTCCCAAAGTCAGAACTGAAGAGCTGTATTTTGACTTCGTCATTCGCTTCCGCAGCAATATCACTGCGACCAGCTCCGCCATGGAGACCCCCGCCACGGCTGAGTGGGTACAATCCAGCGGACGAGCCCGTGTGCTGCGCGGCGCCGATTTCACCGCCGATCGCTACCGGGTAAGCAGCGTGGTCTGCGTTCAGGATCCGGAGATGAAGCAAGCCTCTTGTCTGGCCGCCAGCAGCACCGATGCCAGCGCGAAGCAAATGACGGGGTACTACCGTTGCCGCTGGGCAATTGAGTGCGGTTTTCGCCACAGCAAGAACTGACGCCTCGGCATGGGTCTCGCAACGATCCACGTCAAATTGCCCGAGCGGCGTGATCGGCTGTGGCTGATCAATGCTTTCGGGGTGGTCCTCTGACGCTGCTCGGTCGTGCGAGCGCTCAGGTATGATCGGATGCTCAAGACGACCACCACCAAACGACGTGTCCACCCGCTATTTCGCCAGGGCTGCATGCTCTATGAACTCATCTCAACCATGCGGCCCGATTAGCTCGGGCCTCTGAAGCAGGGCTTTACCCAAATGCTACAGGAGCAGCCACTCTTCGCAGATGTTTTCGGATCTGTTGCGACAGACGTCTCGAGACGCTGCTGAGCATCACCCAGACAAAGTCGGTGTGGATGCACTTTGAGTGAGATGTGTGCCGCGCACACCAGCCAGGGTAAGTGTCGGCCCTGCCGGTCGCGCTCATCGCCATCACCTGTCGGGTACGAACCCGCGAGCCGCACTGAGGCCGCGTCCGGTGTGCCCAGTGATGTCAAATTAAACACAATAGATGCCAAAAGAGCGCCAGTTCGATTCTAACTCCATTCTGGTATTTCATCGGTTCAGACGCCGTGCGTGGCACGAGTCTATATTGACAGACGCAAGGCCCACATCCCATTATCCTGGAGGGTGACGTGACGGGGGGTTGGTCGATGGAGATTGGAACACTTCCAACCGGCGACGACTTTCTGAAAAGATTCGCGATTTGCAATATTCGCGACCCCGATGAACTCATCTACGGTGCCCATCTACGGGTATTCAAACCACACTCCAAATGCTACGCGTACCGTCCGGCGAGTAAAGGCTGGCAAACTCACCCTCGAGGACAAGTGCTTTCCGCCTTTGGTTGTGGCAGGATCGGAGAGCTGGACCTCACCTATGTCGCTGGCCGCTACGGGACATCTATAGCTATCATTGAGGAGGTTTTACCCTACTACTGTATTAGTGCGATGCTATCCGGAAGGACGGAGTACCAGCCCGCCGGTAGCGATGCGTCGGCAACAGCGAGCGGGCGGATAGGCTTAATATATGTTGGAGCCCCGGGCATTCGGCTGCGAACAACAGACGACAATGATCGTCTGAACGTATGGCTGTCGGCTGCGAGCCTCGAACGACGGCTTGCGGCGTTGCTCGGTGAACCATTACGCGAGGCGATAACCTTTGTTCCAACCATCGATTGGCTGTCGAATGGGGGACAACGCATCAGACGACTCATCCGCCTTCTATGTGAGGAACTTGCCGCACCGACACCGTTTCTGGGTAACGATCTGGCTCGCAGTTCATTTGAGGATCTATTTATTTATTCTCTGCTGCTGGGTTTAGAGCACAACTACGCGGGCCGCCTGGCGCAGCAGACGCGCGCGCCAGCCCCGCGTACCTTGCGCCGGGCCGAGGCTTTCATGCGCGAGCATGCGGAGCGGTCAGTGTCTTTACACGAGATTGCGGAGGCCGCGGGATGCAGTGTCCGCGCCCTGCAACTCGGATTTCGCCAGTTCCGCGATACAACGCCGCTTGCCGCGATGCGCAGCATGCGGCTCCAAGCGGTACGACAGGCGTTGACCCGCGGAGAGGTCGGGGGCTCCCTGCGCGACCTCGCGACGCGATACGGGTTCACGCACCCCGGCCGTTTCGCTCGCGTCTACGAAGCAGCGTTCGGGCTGTCGCCAACAGAGGCTCTGAGGGCCTCGGGGGCATACTGCGGAACCAACGGCATAATCCGCCAATCACGCGATCCGGAAACAGCAGACGCTCAATAAATCAATCAGCCAGGGAGCACTGCGCGCAGCTTCGCGCAGCGAGCCGGAATCAACGCTCTTGCCGACCACGACTCCCTGATCGGTGCGTACTTCCAGAGCGAGCGTTCCTGATTGTTGTGCAATTCCCGACTCAGACCACCAAGTGGCCAGCAGACCCCCATCAGAAGCATTTGCGCGATGGTCACTCCAGGCTGACAGTGAATCTCGTTCACCTTCGTTATCAGACATCCCCGGCAGAGGTCCGCAATCGCGCCGAGGATAGTCTGAAACAATGCACGCCGATGTGTTCTGCAAGCTGATACGGATCGGGCCGCGATTATCTCGGAGATAGTCGAGCTTCGGCGTTAGCGGGGCACATCCTGGCGCGGCCTTCAATCGTGCCACCAATCGTCGCGTCCATTCTCTGCCTGAAGCCGCGCGGCTTAGCGAGACGCCGGGTGCACGGCTGGCCATGGCGGGAAGCATTCTATGAGCGGTGGAGAAGCACCACGCCAAAAAAGCCTGTCATCGGGGCATCCGTTCAGATGTGGATGGGCCGACCGAGCGTCTTCAATGCCGCTTCCAACATTCCCTCGCCCAGGGTCGGATGGGCGAATACCGTGCCGGCTACGTCTTCCAGCCGGGCGCCCATCTCGATGGCAAGGCTGAACGCCGCCGAGAGCTCGGAAATCCCCGTCCCAACACCCTGAATGCCGAGCAGAAGATGATTGTCGGCCCGCGCGACCATGCGGATGAAGCCGGTATCGGATGCGAGCGTCATCGCGCGACCGTTCGCCCGGAACGGAAATGCGTCGTGGACGATCTCGATATTGAGAGCCTTGGCGTTCTCGGGCGTCAGCCCAGCAACGACGATCTCGGGGTCCGTAAAACATATTGCAGGGATGCATGCCCTCTCCCAGGCGCGCCGCTTCCCAGCGACGATCTCGGCGACCATCTCGCCCTGCGCCGACGCCCGGTGTGCCAGCATCGGTTCCCCGGTCACGTCGCCGATTGCGTAGACGCCGCGCATCGACGTACGGCACCGCTCGTCAACGGCGATGAATGGGCCGGCCATGTCGAGGTCGATCGCTTCCAGGTCCCAGCCTTCGGTTGCGGGTTTGCGGCCGACCGCGACAAGGATCTTTTCGGCCTCGATCGTTACGAGTGAACCGTCGGACTGTTCGACGACAAGCCCTTCCTTCGTGCGCGTAAGCTCCCTAGCTCTCGCACCGGTCAGCACGGAGACGCCAAGCTCGTGCAGGCGCTCATCCACCGGGCGCGTTAGCTCGGCGTCGTATTGCGGCAGGATGCGCGGTAGCGCCTCGATCACCGTCACCGCGGCATCCATCTTGGCAAATGCGGTTCCTAGCTCCAGCCCTATATAGCCGGCACCGACTACGACGAGACTCCGCGGCACTGCCTTTAGCGACAACGCCTCGGTTGACGAGATCACCGGGCCATCGAACGGTAACGCAGGCAGTCCGACGGGCTTCGACCCGGTGGCGATTACCACTTGTTCAGCACGGATGACCTGAACGCCGATTTCGGTTTCGACCTCGACCGTCTTGCCGTCCAGGAACCGAGCCCAGCCCTGCACGATTTTGACGTTGGCCCGCTTCAGTAGTACGGAGACGCCTCCGCTCAGGCGGCCGACAACACTATCCTTCCACTGCATCATTCTGGCAAGGTCGAGTCGCGGCGCAGCGAGCGAAATGCCGAGCGGGCTTTCACCCGAGGCGCACTGCGCGACTCGCGCGAATTCATCGGCGGCATGGATCAGCGCCTTGGACGGAATGCAGCCGATGTTGAGGCAGGTGCCCCCCGGTTTGCTTGCCTCGACCACCACGGTGTCGACGCCGAGTTGGCCCGCCCTGATCGCGCAGACATAGCCTCCGGGTCCCGCACCGATCACCAAAAGCTTGCACGTAATATCCCGCATGGAGTCAATCGTTCATAAAGATCAGCGTTGGCGTCTCCAGCAGTGCCTTGATGTGCTGTACAAATGTCGCCGCGTCCCAGCCGTCGATGACGCGATGATCGAAGCTCGACGAGAGGTTCATCATCTTCCGGGGCACGAAGCCTGCGCCGTCCCAGACTGGACGCATCATGATCTTGTTTACACCCACGATCGCCACCTCCGGATGATTGATGATTGGCGTCGAGACCACGCCGCCCATGGCGCCGAGCGACGTGATCGTGATGGTTGAACCTGACAGCTCCTCGCGCGTCGCGGTGCCGGTGCGCGCGGCTTCGGCAAGCCGCGCGACCTCGGCGGCGCAGTCCCACAGATCGAGCGATTCGACGTGGCGTGCCACCGGCACCAGGAGCCCGGCCGGTGTCTGTGTCGCGACGCCGATATGGACACCCGCATGCTGGTGAATGACCCCCGCCTCGTCATCGAACAGCGCATTCAACCGCGGCTGCTTCGCGATTGCCGACACCATCGCCCGCATCAGGAACGGCAGCAGCGTGAGCCTAGGTTGCTCCTTGCGCTTTCGTCGGTTCAGCGTCTCCCGCAACTCTTCCAGTGCCGTGACATCGACCTCTTCGACGTAGGTGATATGCGGGATGCGCGTGTGCGCCACCGCCATTCGCTCGGCGATCTGACGCCGGAGCCCGATCATCTTGACATCTTCGACCGCGCTCTTCGACTGGAGCGCATGTGAGCGCGTCACACGGGGATCTCGGGTGGCGAACGCGTCGAGATCTTCGTGCGTGATGCGACCGGCAGGCCCAGTACTCGGTACCTGGCGCAGGTCGACACCCGCCTCGCGCGCGCGCAGGCGCACCGCCGGTGAAGCGACCGGCCTGACCGCGACTGCGCGAATCACCCCCCGCTGTGCCGGTTGCGGCTCGGCGGGCTGTGCCGGACGCGGAACGGGCGTCGGGGACGTAACAGGGCTCGTGCCGTGACCTGCGTTATCGGCCGCGCGGGGCTTTGCAAAACCTGCTGGCTTCACCGGTTCGGCCACTCCGGCGCGCGGTAGCAGCTGCGGAATGCTCGCCACGTCCCGTTCGCCGGTAATCTTCAGGCGGACCAGATCGGACCCGACCGCGACTTTGTCGCCGATCTCGGCCCCCAGCCAAGTGATCTCGCCATCCACCGGCGAGGGGATTTCCACCGTCGCCTTGTCGGTCATCACGGCGGCAAGCGTCGCGTCCGCGCGCACCAGATCGCCGATCTTGACGTGCCACTCGACGAGTTCGGCTTCAGCGATGCCCTCGCCGACGTCCGGCAACCTGATCACGTGCTCCGTCATATCACGCCGCTATGGTCTCAAGCAGCGCCCGGCCAACGCGCTCGGGATCGGGGAAGTAATCCCATTCCTGCGCATGCGGGTACGGCGTGTCCCAGCCTGCGACGCGCGCGACGGGCGCTTCGAGATGATAGAAGCAGGTCTCCTGCACCAGCGCCGACAACTCTGCGCCGAAGCCCGACGTCAGCGTCGCCTCGTGCACGATCACGCAACGGCCGGTCTTGCGCACTGATGCCTGGATCGCATCCAGGTCGAGCGGCAGTAGAGTACGAAGGTCGATGATCTCGGCATCAATGCCGGTCTCCGCGGCGGCGGCCATGGCCACGTGCACCATGGTCCCGTAGGTAAGGATCGTCAGCGCTGCGCCTTCGCGCCTGATAGCGCTCGCCCCCAGTGGCACGGCGTAGTGGCCGTCCGGAACCTCGCCGAGCTCGTGGTTGGACCAAGGCGTCACCGGCCTGTCGTGGTGGCCGTCGAACGGCCCGTTATAGAGGCGCTTCGGTTCCAGAAAGATGACCGGATCGGGGTCCTCAATCGCGGCGATGAGCAATCCTTTGGCATCGTACGGATTGGAGGGGACCACCGTCTTGAGCCCGCACACATGGGTGAACAGTGCCTCGGGACTTTGGCTGTGCGTCTGCCCGCCGAAAATGCCGCCGCCGGTTGGCATGCGCACGACAAGCGGGCAGGTGAACTGCCCGTTCGACCGGTAGCGCAGGCGTGCCGCCTCGGAGACGATCTGGTCGTAGGCCGGATACATGTAATCGGCGAATTGGATTTCGACACAGGGCCGCAACCCGTACGCCGCCATGCCGACGGCGGCGCCGACGATGCCGAGTTCGCTGATCGGCGTGTCAAAGCAGCGCCGCGTGCCATACTTCGCCTGCAGGCCCTGCGTGGCGCGAAACACGCCACCAAAGAAGCCCGCGTCCTCGCCGAACACGACAACGTCGTCGTCGCGCTCCATCATCACGTCCATGGCGTCGCGGATGGCCTCGATCATAGTCCTGCTCGCCATAGCTCACACTCCTGCGGCCTGGCGCTGACGGCGGAGATGCGGTGGCATCTTCGCATACACGCCTTCGAACATGTCGCGCATCGAAGGGCGGCCGCCGGCATGCAGCGTGCCGTGACTTTCCGCTTCCCGCTGTGCTGCCATGACCGTGTCCATGATCTCCGCTTCCGCCTGCCGGTGGCGCTCTTCCGACCAGACGCCGCGCAGGGTCAGGTGGTTCCGCAGCCGGATTACCGGATCACCCAGTGGCCACGCATCGGATTCGGTCTTGGGTCGGTAGGCCGTGGGATCATCGGATGTCGAATGTGCGCCGACCCGGTAGGTAACGTGTTCGATGAGCGTGGGGCCCAGGTTGCGCCGCGCGCGCTCGGCGGCCCAGCAGGCCACGGCATGCACGGCAAGATAGTCGTTGCCATCCACCCGGAGCGCAGGGATGCCGAAGCCGAGGCCGCGCGCGGCGAACGTGCCGGAGCCGCCACGCGCGATGCCTTGAAAGGTCGAGATCGCCCACTGATTGTTGACGATGTTGAGCACGACCGGCGCTTTGTACGTGGAGGCGAAGACCAAGGCGGCGTGAAAGTCCGATTCGGCGGTCGAGCCGTCGCCGATCCATCCCACGGCGATCTTCGTATCGCCCTTGATCGCCGATGCCATGGCCCAGCCGACCGCCTGGATGTACTGCGTCGCCAGGTTGCCGGAGACCGAGAAGAACCCATCCTCCCTCGAAGAATACAGTACCGGAAGCTGCCGGCCCTTCAGCGGATCTCGGTCGTTCGAATAGATCTGGCACATCATGTCGACGAGCGAATGGCCGGCGGCGATGAGCAGTCCTGCCTGGCGATAGGTCGGGAAGTTCATGTCGCCCGACAGCAGCGCCTTGCGGAAGGCGCAGCTCACCGCCTCCTCGCCCATGTGCTGCATGTAGAACGACGTCTTGCCCTGCCGTTGCGCCATTAGCATGCGCGAGTCGAAGGCGCGCAGCGTCATCATGTCGCGCAGGCCGTCCAGCAACGCCTCATCGCTCAAGAGACCGGCCCAGGGGCCGACCGCCTCCCCATCGCGGTGGAGCACGCGGATGATAGAATAGGCGAGATCGCGGATGGTTTCGGGATCTGCATCCACCGCGGGGCGTGCGACCGAGCCGGCGCGCGGGATCCGCACACTCGAGAAGTCCGGGGTCCCGCCTGGGCGAACCGCCGGCTCCGGCACGTGCAGCTTCAGCGGGCCATATCCGGTCATCTGCTTGCCCTCCTCCCGCAGTTCTTCGTAACGAAGTGCCGTTGCCGCTCTTAGTGGCCAGGTGGGACGGTGGCTGGCATTGGCCGCCGCAGCGCGACGAACGGGCGGCCGGATTTGAGGTGGGCCTCGATTGCCTCGAGCGAGTATCCGGTCGTCTCCGGGACACGACGCAATGTGAACATGATCCCGCCCGCGCATATAACCGCAAAGATCGTGAAGGTGACGGCGAGACCAACGCTCGCGAGCATGAGCGGAAAGGCGAAGACCACGACAAAGTTGAATCCCCAATTGCTGATCGAGGCCATGCTCATACCCGGCCCGCGGACGTGCAGTGGAAAGATTTCCGACATTATCACGTGGGGGAGGGGGCCAAGGCTGATCGCGAACGACGCGATATAGAGCATGAGCGCCAGGATCACGACCCAGGCGGGCACAATTGCAGGATTGACGACCGCGAATGCGATCAACAGCATGGTTGCGGTCGTGCCGACAAATCCCAAGACCAGGAGCGGCCGCCGCCCCATCTTGTCGATGAGGTACATCGCCAGAATCGTGGTCAGGAAGTTGACGGTCCCGACCCCGACGGTTGCGAGCGTCTGGGTTTTCTCACTGTCGAACCCGGCGTGGCGGAAGATCTCCGGCGCGTAGTAAATCACCGCGTTGATGCCGCTGAGTTGCTGCAGGAAGAACAGCCCCATGCCGACGATCAGTGCCGGCCGGATGGTCGGCTCGAGCAACGCCGAATAGCCGACTTTCTCGCCTTTCTCCGCCTCGGCGGTGAGGGCTATTTCATTGAGCTCCTTGTCGACCGGAGCGCCAACGCCACGCAGGCGGTGCAGGCTCGCGCGCGCCCTGTCGAGAAACCCTTTCAGCACCAGCCAGCGTGGCGATTCCGGCAGGAAGATGAGCCCGACCAAAAAAAGCAGGCCAGGTACCGCACCAAGCGCGAACATAGCGCGCCAGGTCCCATCGCCGCTGATTGCCAGACCGCTCAGGTATGACGCAAGAATCCCGAATGTGATCGCCAGCTGATACGTGGAGACCAGGGCACCGCGAATGGCAAGGGGCGCAGCTTCGGCGATATAGAGCGGCGCGGTGACCGCCGCCGTCCCGATAGCAAGGCCGAGGACTAGCCGCGCGGCCACTAGAATCCAAGTCGCAGTCATGACGGCAGCGATCAGCGCGCCGATCGTAAACAGCGCAGCCGCCGACATCAACGCGCGCCGCCGACCGAAGTGGTCGGTGATGCGGCCGGCTGCACTCGCGCCGATGAGCGCGCCAAGTGGCACCGCCGCGGTCATGAAGCCTCCCACCAGGGGCGTCATTGGAAAATCCTTGTCGAGCAATGGCCGCGCTACGGCGATCACCCCCTCGTCAAACCCGAACAAGAATCCCGCAATGGCGGCGATCGACGCCAAAAAATAGATCATCCGGGAACTCCCTGTTGACGCGGTGCTCTGGTTAGCAACCCGCGTCTCTGGCGGCCACGCTCGATATTGCCTTCGGCTAGGTACAGGTCGCGGTCACGAAGGCGGCAGCCTTGCAACCTGCGCGTTTCCACGACCGCTGACATGGAGGAATCGCCCGTTCCTGCGAAGGCTGATAGCCAAGATAGACGCGCCTGTCCGAGTACTCACGTTTTATGAAAGTATTTCCTCGCCAACAGTCGGCGTCAAGCGCCAATGACGTCAAACGCGATAGGGAGAAGAGAACGGCGCAGCAAGCTGTACAACCTCGATCGGTAACCCCGGATCGTTGCCTTCGAGTATGGCTGCATCGTTGTCGAGGCCTCTGCCAGGCTTGATCGAGAAGAACCCAAAACCGTCATGGTCCCACCAGCCGTTGGGGAAACCGCCGGCCTCGGTTCCGCCCCACCAAATGTGTGCAAGGACCAGTGCGGGACGCCGATCCGGGAACCAATTATTTTTCTGATAACGATGTTTGCGTGAGAATCGGTGCGAACGACAGATACGCATGCGTGCTCGCCGACCACACAAATGCGCTGGCCCTCTTATCCACGTTGCCGACCGTCGTCATGTCACAACGTTCGCCCTTTGCGTCCTTCCAAATCGCCGGTTGGCTCACTGAAACAAATTCAGTGATCCGACAAGGGGAGGGGAGACAATTTGCGTAGCATCAGGACAGAAAACGCAAAAATTTCCGAAGGAAACGTGATGGTGCTGCGCGAGTGGCATATAGACTGCCGATCGCGCGCCTGTCATATTGTCGCTTGGATGGAGAAAAGTGACGATCGGTGCGGTTGTTTGTCTTAGCCGCCGGCTTGCTCGCATGACCTACCGGCTTTCTCACACGCAGGCAGTCGCAAACGCCATGCCAGCGATGCGCGCACGGTGCACGGCCGGTCCCGCACACTGCCGGTGATTTTTGCCGCGCAGATTTCTTCACAGCACTGCGCGGAATCTCGCATACTTGCACCGCCCGCTCGTGCTGTTATCGCTGTTCCTGCCACGACAGGCGTGAAACGGGGAGAGTTCGGCTGGATGCGCGAGCGGCGCCTTTCCGAACGGGCATTGGCAGGCGCGGCAGCCAGCTCCGTCGCGTTGGACACGTCGATGCGGCTCGAGGACATGCTCGGGTACCTTCGCGAACTGTTCAACGTTCGCCAGGGCAGCGTGCCCATCCGCAGCGATTACGGCCTGCCGGACTTCAATGACATGGTCCACCAGTTCCCGGATGCGATTGACGTTCTGCGCGCCGAGATCGCGCGGCAAATCCAGATGTTTGAGCCGCGCTTCAGAGATATCACGGTGCGTCACGCGCCTGCCGCAAACCGGCCGCTGAGCCTCCTCTTCAGGGTGAACGCGAGAATTGCCGTCGCGGGAGCAGGAGCAGTGACAGTCGAAACCGAAATCCTTGATCCGGTCCCACTGGTCGTCGCGATGGCCGAAGCGGTTCATGGGTCAGGTCCACAAGCTGACCCCCCACGAATCGAAAAACAAGCCGCGCCGGAATCGCCGACGTGGACGTCTCGGACGGTTTATCACCGACTGTTGCATGTTGGACTCGTCTAACCGCGCTCCTGGCGATAATTGACGATGCGCCCTCGGGAAACACCGGAGGAAACCATGTACCGGATTGCCTCGGTCACCGCAGTGCTAGCCGCCATATTGGCGCTCGCACTGACTGCGAGCGCTCAGGGTGTGATCAAGATCGCGATCGGCGCGCCGCTAACGGGTCCGTTGGCGAAGCAGGGCCGGGAAGTCGCCAACGCCGTCAAGCTGGCGGTTGAGGAATGGAATGCCAAGGGTGGCGTTCTCGACAAGAAGATCGCGGTCTTAGAAGCCGATGATCAGGGCAATCCGCAGGTCGGCGTCGCCGCAGCCGAGAAGGTCGCTGCCGATCCCGCGGTAATGGGCGCTGTATGGGGTATCACCTCGGTAACCTGCATTCCCGCCTCGGAGGTGCTCAATCGCTCCAACATCGTGATGATCACACCGGGCTGCACCAATCCGAAGGTAACAGACCGCGGGCTGAAGAACGTCAACCGCATATGCGCGCGAGATGACTTCCAGGCGCCTGCTGGCGCTGTTTGGCTGATCGAGGATCTGAAGAAGAATAAGATAGCCGTATTCGACGATGGCACGACGGGACCGCGCGGGCAGGCTGACGAGTTCACGAAAAAGGCTAAGGCACTCGGAGCGAAGGTATTTCGTTACGTCATCCGAGCCGGCGACAAAGACTTCCGCCCGATTCTCGGGACGATCCCGAAAGACGTCGATGCGATCTACGCTTCGCTCTGGGCGCCGGATGCGGCGCTGTTGGTAAAGCAGCTCCCAGATGTCGGGCTGACCGTCCCAGTGATGGGGCCGGACAGCATGTTCGAGCGTGTGGACTACATCGAGGCCTCGGCCGGAGCCGCAGAGGGGAACTATGTCAGCTTTCTGGTGCCTGACGTTGCGAAGGTATCATCCACCCAGGCCTTCGCTAAAGCATTCAAGGCGAAGTATGGACCGGTGAGCTCGTATGGTCCTCTTGCATATGAGGCGACAAACATCCTGCTTACCGCGATTCAGAATGTGGGTAGACCCGACCGCGCGGCCATTCGTGACGCCGTACGTGCGACCAAGGGCTACCAGGGGTTGCTCGGCAATGCGGTGTCGTTCAACGACAAGGGGGATGTCGAGACACAGACCATCTACATCTACCAGGTCAAAGGCTCGGACTTTATGCAAGTGAAGACGCTGAACCTAGGCAATTAGTCCGCAGCCCCCGTGAGAGACAATGCGAGAAACGATCCCGATGAAGTCGCATACTCATCCTAGGATTGCCTCGCCAGGGGCTTGTAAAGACGCCTCAGCGATGCTTGAGGTGCGCCGGCTGAGCAAAGACTTTGGCGGCCTGCATGCATTGCGGGCCGTCGATCTGGATGTGTATCCCGGCGAAATCGTCGGTATCATCGGCCCAAACGGGTCGGGCAAGACCACTTTATTCAACGTCCTCTCGGGAATTCATCAAGCGACCGCGGGGACCATACGCTTCGCGGAGTATGCTGACATCGCGCGTTTGCAGCCGTATCGCATTACCCGCTGCGGTATTGCTCGCACCTTTCAGAACCAGCGCCTGTTCAACCAGATGACCGTTCTGGAGAACGTGCTCGCCGGGATGGTACCCCGGACATTTGCAGGCCTAGTGCCGATCATGCTGGGACTGCCGGGTGCTCGCAGGGAGAGGGTAGCCGCTGAGCAACGCGCGATGGAACTGCTCGGCCTGTTCGGCACGCGTCTCGCGCCGCGGCGCGAACGTAGAGCGTTGTCCCTCTCCTATGCCAACCGGCGCCGTTTGGAGATTGCGCGAGCGCTCGCCACCGAACCGCGTCTGCTGCTCCTCGACGAGCCGGCTGCCGGCATGGACCCGAGTGAGACGCGCGAACTCATGGGAGACGTCCAGCGCATACGCGACCTCAACGTGACCATCATGGTGATCGAACATGACATGCACCTGGTGAAAGGCCTCTGCTCGCGCGTTATTGCGTTCGATCACGGTGAGAAGCTCACCGAAGGCAGCTTTGACGAAGTGCGCAATCATCCGACGGTAATCGAGGCCTATCTCGGCCATCGCGCTGCCGCCACTGTCTGACCCATGACTTTGCTCCAACTCGACGGCGTCGTCGCCCACTATGGACCAATCCGGGCGCTGAACGGCGTCAGCATCGCCATCGATGAGGGCGAGATCGTGTGCCTGCTTGGCAGCAACGCCTCGGGCAAGTCAACGACCATGAAGACGATCCTTGGTATTGTGCGTGCCACGTCGGGCAGCGTGTATTACGATGGCGAGCGAATTGACCGCCTATCGACCCAAGCGATCGTCGCGCATGGCATTTCACTCGTGCCCGAGGCACGGCGGCTGTTCGGCCGGATGACGGTGCGGGAGAACCTTGCGCTCGGCGCGTTCGGGCGGAGGCATCAGCCGTCGGCCGCGCTGGACGCGGATTACGATCGCATTTTCTCGCTCTTCCCACGCGTGAAGGAACGGCTTGATCAGTATGCCGGCACCCTGTCTGGTGGTGAGCAGCAGATGGTCGCGATTGGCCGTGCACTGATGGCGCGGCCGAAACTGCTGCTGATGGACGAGCCGTCGATGGGGCTGGCGCCCGTGTTTGTCGATCAGGTGTTCGACATTATACGCACGATCAATGAGCAAGGTACGACTGTCCTGGTGGTCGAGCAGAATGCTGCAGTGGCCTTGAACATCGCGCATCGCGGCTACGTGTTGCGCAACGGCCATATCGTCCATACCGACACAGCGGCCGCGCTGCTCGCATCTGATGCCATAAGGCGGGCATATTTGGGAGACGAGAGTTGACGGAGACTCTGAGCATCATCGCCAGCGCTTGTCCCCGAATTTCGCCGGCCGTCTACGCATTGGCTGCCGTGCGCATGTTGCCAAGTCGAGGCCAGTCATGAACATCAATTTTCTCTCGATTCTCCCGCAACAGCTCGTGTTCGGGCTCACACTTGGCACCGCATATGGGCTGATCGCCATTGGTTACACGATGGTCTACGGTGTTCTGTTCATGATCAACTTCGCCCACGGCGAGGTGTTCATGATCGGCGGCTACGTCGGCTGGGCACTGCTCGGCGTCCTGTTCGCCTCACATGCCGTGCCGATGCATCCGCTGATCGTGCTACCGATCCTTCTGACTGCGGCGATGGCGGTGACGAGTGCGATCGGCCTCCTGCTGGAACGACTTGCCTACCGCCCGTTGTACCAGCGCGGCGCGACGCGCCTCGGCCCTCTGATCAGTGCTATAGGCGCGTCAATATTCCTACAGAACGCGGTCATGCTGATCGCCGGCGCGCGCGAGAGAGTCTACATGGCTCATGCCGTGTTTCCACGTACGTGGCGCTTCAGCATCGGAGGTGTCAACGTTTCTGTCCTTGTTGTCGTCATCGTTGCAATTGCCGTGGTGATGATGCTTGGGCTGAACTGGCTAGTACAGCGCACCTGGCTCGGCCGTTCGATTCGTGCCGTCGCCGAGGATCGCGAGATGGCTGCGGTGATGGGTATCGATGTGTGGCGCGTCGTGGCGCTCACCTTCTGCATCGGGTCCGCACTTGGTGGTGCGGCCGGGGTACTCATGGGCTTCTATTACACGCAAGTAAACTTCTACATGGGATACGCAACCGGACTGAAAGCATTCACTGCTGCGGTGTTGGGGGGCATCGGAGATGTACGAGGCGCGATGCTGGGCGGCCTGATCCTCGGCGTGGTGGAGAGCCTCGCTGTCACCTTCATCAATCCGGCGTTCAAGGATGCAATCGCCTTCGTAGTGCTCATCCTGGTCCTGATGTTCCGGCCAGGCGGCATTCTCGGCGAAACGCTTCCGGACTGGAAACGGGTCTGACGCCATGCAGCAGAAGTGGCGGCGGCTTGGTGTTCCCGCGGCGATCTTGCTAGCATTGGCGATCCCCGCAATTGTGCCAAACGCGTATGAAATGGGTGTCATCACCCGCATCTGCCTCTACGCGCTGCTGGCGCTCGGGCTCAACGTGGTCGTCGGTTTTGCCGGGTTGCTTGATCTAGGCTATGTCGCGTTCTTCGGTATCGGCTCCTACGTCTACGCCTTGTTGGCCTCGCCGCATTTTGACGTGCATTGGCCGTTCCCGGCTGCGCTGGCAGCCGCGATGTCTGTGACCGCCGTGTTTGGTGTGCTGATCGGTGCGCCCACCCTGCGCGTGCGTGGCGACTACCTCGCGATCGTCACGCTCGGGTTCGGCGAGATCACATATATCCTGCTGATCAATCTCGACCGGCCGATTAATATCACCGGTGGCCCGAGCGGCATCGTCAGCATTGATCCACCTTCCATCTTCGGCCTCGTGCTGAACGCCAACTGGCAATACTATTACCTGATCCTGGCTTTCATGGGCGCGGCGGTGCTTTTCTCGCGACGATTGCGAGACTCGCGCATTGGATGGGCGTGGCAGGCGATCCGCGAGGACGAGCTCGCCGCGCAGGCCATGGGCATCAACACGACGGTGGCGAAGCTGCAGGCGTTCGCGATTGGCGCCTCATTTGCCGGCGCCGGAGGGGCGCTGCTGGCATCTTGGCAGCGCTCGGTGTTTCCCGATAATTTCCTGTTTACAGAATCGATTAACATCCTTGCAATGGTGATCCTGGGTGGTGTCGGCAGTCTGTCCGGCGTCATCCTCGGAGCCGCAATTATTGTTGCTTTGCCTGAAATACTCCGCGGGTTCGGGCAGTATCGGATGCTGGCGTTTGGTTTGCTTCTGATGGTGCTGATGATCTTCCGCCCGGAGGGGCTGCTGTCATTCCAGGAACAGCCGGAGGAGGCGGATCCGCCGAAGGAACTTCCCTCGATTTCTTCTCGTCCTTGAAGCACAGCGAGT
>JASHQG010000506.1 GCA_030037665.1 Acetobacteraceae bacterium | reverse complement strand
TAGAAACACCCCTCGTTTCTGACTTTTCCGCTTAGGCTGAATCCAGCATCCGTTCTATCGTGTGAGCCCGCTCTGCTTCTTGCCAGTTGTTTCCCAACAGGGTGATCCTTCTGCAGGGCAAAAACCTGGAGCAATGCAATGCCGAATATAGCTGTGGCAGAAAAGTTCAACCCCGACCCGCTTCGTAGCGTGCTCGGGCGGCCGTGATCTTCCACACCATCATTGTCGGCGGGGGTTCCGCCGGTTCGGTGCTGGCCAACCGGCTTTCTGCACGGGGCCAGAACGACGTGCTGTTGTTGGAGGCCGGTCAGGATACGCGGCATGGCCAGGTTCCCGCGACCGTTCTGGATTCCTATCCGGGAGCAGCCTACCTCGACCCGAACCACACATGGACTCGGCTCAAGGTTACGCTTGAGGTGATCTCGCACAACAACCCGGCCGAGAAACGGCCGCCGGTACATCCCTATGAACAGGCGCGCATCCTCGGTGGCGGGTCGTCGATCAACGGCCAGTTGGCCAATCGCGGCGCGCCAACCGATTATGACGAATGGGCGGCAAGGGGCGCTACCGGCTGGGACTGGATGCGTGTGCTACCTTATTTCAAAAAGGTAGAGTGGGATATGGACTTCGACGGGCCGTGGCACGGGACCGAAGGCCGAATCCCGGTCCGACGTAACTTCCCCGACCTGTGGCCGGAGCACGCGAAGGCGGTGGCGAAAGCGTTCGAGGCAGCGGGCTATCGCTACCTGCGGGACCAGAACGCCGAGTGGGAGGACGGCTATTTCCCGCTCACCATTTCTAACGCCTATGATCGGCGCGTATCAGCCGCCATCGGCTACTTGGACCCCGCCACCAGGCTGCGGAACAATCTATCCATTTCCACCGGCACGCAGGTGTCAGAGCTGCTGTTCGATGGTCAGCGTTGCGTCGGGGTGAAAGCGGTCGTAGCCGGCCAGCCGCGCGAGTTCCGCGGCAGGGAGGTCATTCTGTGTTGCGGCGCCATTCATTCTCCGGCCCATCTGTTGCGCGCTGGGATCGGACCGGTAGCGCATCTTCGGGAACTGGGGATCGAGGTGCGGGCGGCGTTACCAGGCGTCGGGCAGCGTTTGCAGGATCATCCGGGGGTGGCGATCGCGGCGTTTCTGAAACCGCACGCTCGAATGACCGACACTCACAGCCGCATGCACATGTACACGGGACTGCGGTACTCGTCCAACCTGCCTGGCGTTCCCCCCGGCGACATGTTCGCGATGGTAGCCAATAAGTCGGCATGGCACAAAGTCGGCGAGCAGATCGGCTCGTTTCTGATCGCGGTGTACAAAACCTATTCGGAAACCGGCCAAGTCCGACTGCGCTCGTCCGATTGGCAGGACGAGCCGCAGGTGGATTTCAATCTGCTGTCGGACCAGCGGGACCTGCAGCGCCTGATGGACGGCGTGCGTCGGTTCGGCGCGATGCACTTGACGGCGGCCCTGCAGAGTGTGACCAGTCATCCATTCCCCGCGACCAACACGGACAGGGTGCGGCGGCTGGGAAAGTTCAGCCTCCAGAACAAAATCCTGGCCGGCGCGCTGGCAAAAGTGCTGGATGGTCCTGCGACGCTACGGCGCTATCTCATGGAGACGATGGTGATGGAGGGCGTATCCCTGCGCGACATTTTAGCCGATGACGACAAGCTGGAGGCCTATGTACGCACGGCAGAAGTTGGTATGCGACACGCATCCTGCTCGTGCCGGATGGGGTCAGATGATGATCCGATGGCGGTCACCGATCCTTCCGGGCGCGTCCGTTCGGTGGACGGGTTACGTGTGGTGGATGCCTCGGTGTTTCCGGGCGTACCCTGCGCGAACACGAATTTTCCGGTCATGATGACGGCGGAGAAAATAGCAGACGCGGTTCTCGCCAATACATAAATGGGACTTCCTAGGCATTTTGGGGTCGGGCGGTGAGCACCAACCACCGGGACGCATTGTTTGCCAGCCGGAATCTTCGTCAATCTGTGGAGCCAAACGCGCCATGGTGGCCGGCGGGGTGTCCTGCCCTACCACCGCTATCTGTCGCTCGTTCCCGCACTGACTCTGCCGGCCGGATAGGCGTCGCGAAAGCTGGTGCCCGACTGCGACTGCACAGCAGACGGCCTGTGAAGAGTTGGGCTTGCCGTCACGCTCGATGGTGACGATACCATTCACCAACGCGTACCGATAGCTGTGCCCGCTGCAGTCGTTGCTATTCGCCGCCCGGCAGGTCGTGCACGGTCTCGCGCGGCAGCATGTTCACCGTTTCGTAGTCATCGACGACAATGTCCACCGGCGCGCCGACACGACACGCCGCGCCCGGTGAAACCGGCGAGCGGCGCACTCGGCGCGGCGGGCCCCCAATGCGCCTCCGCCCGGCTCAGCGGGCCATGCTCGCGAACTATCGTGTGATCAGGGCATCGGCGGGGAAGCAACGGGCGGTCAGCAACCTGGTATGGGCACCGCCGTCGGAGACACTTACCAAGACCCAGACTTGGCCAATGATGTCTTTCAAATGCGCCAGCGATGCGTTCGCTGGCGCTGCGAAGAATTCCGTCGTCAGCCCATCCGCGAGGGCGATGTCCAGCATCGCATCGACCGGATGTTTGCCCACCCTCAGCGACCCGGCCGACGGTGTGATCCATCTCACATCGGTCTGCGCCGCCTCCAGCATTCATTCGCCTGCCGCTCTATCGACATGATCAGTTCCTAGGCAAAAGCCCGGTGGATAGGCCGCGTTTGCTCATCTAGTGTCTTCACGCGTCGATGCATAGCGTGTTTCCTGGCACGTTGATCGCTTCGTGGGCAGCATGTGGCAAGGCACCCGTGTCGCCGGAAGGGCCGTGACGCGGGCGACCACTTTTGGCACGTCGCATGCATTTTTTCGGCAGCGGCGAAATCGTGGCGACGCGCCATACTTTACATGCGAACCGCAGCAGGGAGATTGCCCGATGCTTACCGGTCGTTTTCCGCCTCCGTTCAGCCCCGTCATGAGCTTGCATCGCCGTTCCGTGCTGCGCGCGGCCGGCGGCGCAGCAGTCGCCGCACTGGCGCGGCCGGTTGTCGCGCGTGCAGCCGAGGTAACGCTCGTCTCCTGGGCCTCAGCCGGCCAGCGCTGGGAGTTTCCGGAAAAAGGCGTGTATCCGCTGTTTAAGAAGAATTTCCCGAATATCGACGTACAGATCGTCGCCGAGCCGATCGCTGACATGCTCCCCAAGACCGCGGTGGCCATGGCCGCCAAATCCGACCGCTACGACGTCATTTTCGATGATTATAATTTCTCGCCGCAGTTTATTGCCGAAGGCGCACTTGTCTCATTGGAGCCGTATCTCGACAAGGACCCCGCCTTCAAGGCGGACATCTACGCCGACATTCCGGAGAACGTGCTCGATCTCTATCGCGACAAGCCCGCCGCCAAAGGGGGCAAGCTTTATGGACTGCCGCCGGACAGCAATGTCCAACTGCAATATTATAGGGCTGATGTATTCGCCAAGGCAGGCCTGAAACCGGCTGAGACCTGGGACGAGGCGATCGAGAACGCCAAGGCACTATCCAACGGCGGCAAGACCAAGGTGGTTGGCACAACCCTCAAGCGCGGCGTGTGGGCCGGTGCGGCATTCATCACGTTGCTGCGCTGCTGTGGCGGCGACTGGTTCGACAAGGCGGAACCAGGCGGTTGGCATCCAACGCTCGATAGCGATGCCGGCCATCAGGCTTTCGACATCCTCACCCGCCTGCTGCCTTATCTCGAGCCAACCTCGCTCAACGCAGCAGACGACGAGGCCAATACCGCCATGCTGAATGGCACTTGGGTGTACGCGCCCTACGAGTGGGGCGGATCGTCGATGAACGATCCCAAGTTTACCAAGTTCTCGGACGTGTGGAAGGTGGCGGTTGTCCCCAAGGGACCGGGGCCGAAGGGGCGGCATGCGCCGCACATGGGCGGGCTTGGCCTGATCATGCCGGTCTACGCGCATCATCAGGACGCAGCTTGGGAATGGATCAAGTTCTGCTGCAGCGGCAACAAGCAGGACCCGGCAATCGGCAAGGCCTGGGTGGAGAATGCTGGTCAGCCCGCGCGGCTGTCCCTGCTGCGCGAATACACGAAAGTCCGCCCCTATTTCGCGGGCCTCATGGAATCCCTACCAGTCGCCGACCGCTTCCTGCCCATTCCGGAGTCTAACGTACTCTATTCGACCGTCGGCACCGAAGTCGCTGCCGTGGTGATCGGCGAAAAATCGGCTGCTCAAGCACTCAAGGACATGCAAGCACACGCGACGCGCATCATGACCAAGGCCGGGTATTACTAGACCCGGCTAGGAGGGGCGGGTGCAGGCGGCGATCACAGAGGGGCGCTGGCAGTGGCGGGACCGGCTGGTCGCCCTCGTCCTGCTTGCGCCTGCCGTCATTTACCTGTTCGCTATGTCAGTCTATCCGACAATTTTTTCACTTTGGCTGTCCCTGCACAATTACATCATCTACCGACGCGACCGTGTTTCATTCGCCGGGTTTTCCAACTTCACCGACTTGCTCGATTCCGAAACATTCCAGGAAAGTCTTCGCGTTACCCTAGAATTCGCAGCCTCGGCGGTCACGCTGGAACTCGCGCTCGGTTTCGCCATCGCAGTGCTGCTGGACCGCAAGATGCGGGGTATTGGCGTGCTGCGCACATTGCTGATTGTGCCGGTGCTGATTTCTCCGGTCGGAATAGCGCTCACCTTCCGCTACATCTTCGCTCCCACATACGGATTGCTGACTTATCTGCTTCACAGTGTCGGCCTTCCCTCGCCGGACTGGACCGTCAGTGTCACCTGGGCACTGCCCGTGGTGGTCTTCGTCGACGTCTGGCAATGGACCCCGTTCGTGGCGCTGATACTCCTGTCGGCGATGCAGTCTGTATCCGTCGAGGTGACAGAGGCGGCGGAACTCGACGGGCTCAGCGAATGGCAGAAATTGTGGCGCATTGTCATGCCGCTGGTGCGGCCGGTATTGCTGGTGGTGGTGTTGATCCGATTGATCGATTCAATTCGCGTATTCGACGCGGTATTCGTGTTAACGGGCGGTGGTCCCGGTTCGACAACCGAGGTGTTAAGCCTGTTCAGCTATATAAGGGGCTTCACAGAGGGCGACATGGGTTCCGCGTCCGCCATCGCGTGGGTCACACTCGTCCTGGTCAACGTGCTGGTCTTGATCTTCCTGCGTTTCCTTTCGCAAAATGTTCGCTGATTCCATGGCCACGCTCGAACAGACGAAGACCGAATTTGTTCCCCTGGCGTCCTCTCGAACAATATTGTCGCCGCCCAGGCTCAAGCTTGGCAATCTTGCCGCCGGCTCGGTGCTGTTGATCTGGTTGTTTCCCGTCTATTGGGTCTTGCTAACCTCGTTCAAGCCGATCCGGGAGATCAACAGCGCGGTCCCTATCTTCATCTTCAAGCCGACTATCGAGAATTATCGCGATCTGTTCCTCAAGTTCGGCTTCGCGAAGGTTTTGATGAACAGCCTGGTGATTACCAGTGCTACGTGCGCGGTGGTCATGGTGCTCGGCGTCTTGGCAGCCTACGCGCTGGGCCGCATGCGAGTGCCGGGCGAGAAGCACATCGCGCTATGGATCCTCTCGCTTCGCTTCATGCCGCCGATCGCCGTGACGATCCCATTCTATATCCAATGGCAGGATCTCCGCCTGCTCGACACCTATCCCGGCCTGATCCTGGTCTATGTCGGATTCAATCTGCCCTTTGCCATCTGGCTGCTGCGCGGCTTTCTGGCCGATTTGCCCCTGGACCTGGAAGAAGCCGCGCTATTGGATGGGTTGTCCCGGCTACAGATCATCTGGCGCGTGGTTGTGCCGATGATTTTGCCGGGCATCGCCTCGACCGCGATCTTTACCTTCGTTTTCTCATGGAACGAATACCTGATGGCGCTGATGCTGACCTCGGTGGAGGCCGTGACAGTGCCGGTGACCATCGCCAAATTTGTCATGCCCTACACTATTCTATGGGGCGATTTGTCGGCAGCTGTGGTGATCCAGGTGGTGCCGATGCTTGCCGTCGTGTTTTTGCTGCAGCGGCACATCGTGCGCGGCCTGACACTCGGAGCGGTGAAGTAGCGCCATGGCGATGACGATGAGTGGCATCGAAAAGGTCTACCCCGGTGGATTTCGGGCCATTCGCAATCTCGACCTGGAGGTGAGCGATGGCGAGTTCTTCACGCTGCTCGGCCCTTCGGGCTGCGGCAAGACGACAACTCTCAGAATCATCGCCGGGTTGGAGACTCCGTCCAGCGGTCAGGTGTTCATCGGCGGCCGCGACTACACCAATACGCACCCGCGCAACCGTGACGTTGCCATGGTGTTTCAGAGCTACGCGCTCTACCCGC
>JASHQG010000505.1 GCA_030037665.1 Acetobacteraceae bacterium | reverse complement strand
ATCTGCACGGCGGCGAATTTCTCGAGCGCGCTGCGCGCGGTCAGCCCGGGGGCCAGCGGGTGAAGCCGGCGTTGCAGGGTGACGTAGAGACAATACGCCAGGAACGACACGAAAATATGCGCTTCCATGCGCTGCTCCAGTTGATGATACACTGGGCGGATGTTGAGGTCATCCTTGAGGTCCCGGAACGCCTGCTCGATACACCATAAGAAATGCCGCTGATAAGTTGACAGAATCAGGTGAGGCGCCGATTCTCAGCTACGGCGCTTTGTGCGCCGTCGTCCGCTGGGTGAGATCGCGTTATGAGCCGACCCAAGGTGCCGGATGCCTGGGAGAGTCTCTGCGTGCAGAGACAACGGGCGGTGATCCTGTTGATTGCGCAGATGGCCAGGCGGGCTCTTCAGAGCCCGCCTTTTTCGACGGAGACCGCTGATGGACGGGAACCTCGACCTGCGCGCGGCCGGCTTTGTGCCCGAGAAGATATCGCGGGGCCATCGGGAGCGCCTCGCGATCGTCTACATCCGCCAGTCGACGCCACAACAAGTTGAGCGCCATCAAGAGTCGACCAAGCTTCAGTATGCACTGGCGGATCGAGCCGCACAGTTCGGCTGGCCTCGCGAGACGATCATCACCATCGACGATGATCTTGGTCGGTCCGCGAGCTCCGTCGAGGGCCGTTTTGGATTCCAGCGGCTCGTGGCGGAGGTCGGCCTGGGCAACGTCGGTCTGGTCCTCGGCCTCGAGATCTCGCGCCTGGCGCGGTCCTGCCGCGACTGGCACCAGCTCTTGGAGATCTGCGCGCTATTCGACACGCTGATCGCAGACACTGACGGTGTGTATAATCCGGCCAACTACAACGATCGCCTGCTGCTGGGTCTCAAGGGCACGATGTCGGAAGCCGAACTTCACATCATCAAGGCGCGGATGTTGGCGGGCCGCAACGCCAAGGCCCGGCGCGGCGAGCTCCACAAGCCCTTACCCATGGGCTACTGCCGCCGGCCCTCGGGGGAGGTAGCCTTCGATCCCGACGAGCAGGCTCAGACCGTGATCCGTATGGTGTTTGAGCTGTTCGAGCGGCTTGGCGCCGTCAGCACCGTCCTGAAGTATCTCGTGGCACACGACATCAAGATGCCGGTCCGCATCGCCAGCGGTCCGTCGAAGGGTGATTTGGAGTGGCGGCGTCCCAACCGCCAGGCGCTCGGCGACCTGTTTAAAAATCCCATCTACGCTGGCGTTTACGTCTGGGGGGCACGCACGATCGACCGTCGGCGTCAGCGGCCGGGCCGGCGAGGGACGGGTCGAAGTCCGCCGCGGCCGGAAGAGGCCGAAGTGTTTTTGCCGGATCGTTTGCCGGCCTACATCACCTGGGAGCAGTTTCAGCGCAACCAGGACCAGATCCAATCTAATCGCACGAGCCAGCTTGGCCCGGTTCGCGCCGGAAGCGCCCTGCTCAGCGGTCTCATCGTCTGTGGCCGATGCGGTTTGCGGATGCAGGCCAGCTACAACAACGCCGGCCACACGGCGCGGTATCTCTGCATGAGCATGCACACGACCTACGAGGATCCCTTCTGCCAATCGCTGAAGGCGGCTCCTGTGGACACCGAGGTCGGGCGGCAAATCCTGAAGGCTGTGGAGCCGGCCGCCATCGAGGCCAGCCTGGCGGCGGTCGCCGACGTCAAGGCCGAGCGTGAGGCTCTCGAACGCCATTGGCGTCAGAGGCTGGAGCGCGCCCAGCATCAGGTCGATCAGGCCCGCCGCCGTTACGCGAGCGTCGAACCTGAGAACCGGCTGGTGGCTCGAACCCTGGAGCGGGACTGGGAGACGGTACTGAGCGAGCAGGCGAAGCTCGTGGCCGAGCATGAGCGGTTCCTGCGCGCGCAACCGCCGGCGCCGAGCGCCACCGATCTTGCGCAGATCAAGGAGTTGCTTGCAGACCTTCCGGCGCTGTGGCGTGCGCAGACCACGAGCCAGCACGAGCGTCAGTCCCTCGCAAGGCTTCTCCTTGAGCGCGTCGTCGTCACGGTGGTCGGCGACAGCGAGAAGGTCCAGCTGGAATGTCACTGGCACGGAGGGACCCGAACAGCGCATCAACTGGTTCGACCCGTGGCCAAGCTGAAGGACCTCAGCACCTACAATGACCTGGTGACGCGGGCCGGCGAGCTTTATCGCGCCGGGCGCACGTGCCCGGAGGTCGCCAAGGTCCTCAACGAGGAGGGTTGGCGCCCGCCCAAGCGGCGCGACACGTACAACGGGCAGATGGTTCGCCACCTGCTGACGCGCGCCGGGGTCATGGAGACCAAGCACAGAGCACCCCGGCTGATCACCGAGAAGGCGCCGGATGAATGGACGATCCGCGATCTCGCTCAAGAAATCGGCGCACCGGAATCCACGGTTTATAGGTGGGTCCTAGACGGTCGGCTAAGCAGCCGCTCGATCAAGATCAACGGCGCGCATGGAAAACTGATTACAGCGGACGCCGCGACGATAGCCAATCTCAAAGCGGCGCGCGTGGCGTCGCGCAATCGACTCCTCGCGAGCCGTATTGCGAGCCCTTCCCCGACAACCCATGAGTCTTGAGAGTCGTAATGTCTGGTCGATATCGATGATCCAGCGCATCTGGTACCAACCGACGATCCGCCGGGCATCCGCTTCCGTCTGCACGGCATGCGTGGTCAGCAGGCACCAGCGCACACGTTGCGCCGTATCGGGCGGGTCGATCTCGGCGACGTCCACCACACGCAGCGTGAGCGTGGCCGGCAGGGTCTTCGCCACGGTCCATGGCCGCTTCAGCACCACCTCGCCAAACCGCAGCGCGACCGTGGCCGTCCGCCCTTGTTGTCTTGCCCGCGGCGGCACTTTCACCTCGTAGCGCGTGACCTCCGGCCATGCGGCGCACTGCGCAAACAGCGACAGCGGTGTGGTCAGGAGGCGATCCTGTGCGGCGCGCACCAG
>JASHQG010000504.1 GCA_030037665.1 Acetobacteraceae bacterium | reverse complement strand
GATCACCTGTGCGTAGGCATACGGATACTCGTCCGTCATCGTCAGCGCGACGGCGGCGACCATCCCGGCCGGCGTGATCGCCTTCAGCCGCTCGGCCGCCCCGCCGGTCATCTGCATCGTCGGCTGTCCGCCCGCCAGATTGACCACGCCGAGATCCGAAAAGAACACCCCCCGCCGGAACCCGGTGCCCAGCGCCTTCGCCGCAGCCTCCTTGGCGGCGAACCGCTTGGCGAAGGTGGCCGCCCGGATCCTCTCCGTGCGCTGCATCGCCTTGGCGCGCTCGACGGGTGTGAAAACCCGCTCGATGAAACGATCGCCGTGTCGTGCCAGTGCCGCCTCGATGCGGCGGATATCGACAATGTCGGAGCCGAGGCCGAGGATCATTCCAGTGGTCAGCCATCCGTGTCCGGGATCAGAATAGTCGCGGGGCGGACAACTGACCACCATCCCGCGGGACACCTGCATCTGACCTTCCGGTCGGCCCCCCGGCGCGGCCGGGTTCACAAACCGAACGGTGCCGCGTAATACCCACCGGTAGATACATCGCAACGGAGGGCATTCATGCCGGGCATGATGGAAGGCAAGGTGGCGGTCGTCACCGGCGCGGGCGGCGGCATCGGGCGCGAGATCGCGATCATGATGGCGGGCGCGGGCGCGAAGGTGATCGTCGCCGATATCGGCGCCTCGCTGTCGGGTGAAGGCGGTTCCGCCACGCCGGCACAGCAGACGAAGCAGCTTATCGAGCAGAAGGGTGGCGTCGCGGAAATCTGCACCGAGTCCGTCGCAGCATGGGGCAGTGCACAGAAGATCATTCAGGCGGCACTGGACCATTTTGGCCGCATCGACGCCGTGGTGAATAACGCCGGCATCCTGCGCGACGTGATCTTCCATAAGATGACCGAGGACGACTGGCTGTCTGTCATCGCTGTCCATCTCAACGGGTCGTTCTTTGTCTCGCGCGCTGCGGCAGAACACTACCGCAAGCAGGAAAGCGGCACCTTCGTGCATATTTCCAGCACGTCGGGATTGATCGGCAATTTTGGTCAGGCAAATTATTCAGCGGCGAAACTCGGCATCACCGCTCTGTCAAAGTCGATCGCGCTGGACATGCAGCGCTACAATGTTCGCTCGAACTGCCTCGCGCCGTTCGCCTGGAGCCGCATGACGCAGTCGATCCCGGCGACGACGCCGGAGCAGCAGGCGCGGCTCGCGAAGATTCAGCAGATGACGCCCGACAAGAATGCGCCGCTTGCGGTGTATCTGTCCTCCGATGCATCGAAAGGCGTCACCGGCCAGGTGTTCGGCACCCGCATGCACGAGATCATCCTGTTTTCGTCTCCGCGGCCGATTCGCATCGTGCATCGCGCGGAAGGCTGGACGCCGGAGGCCATTGCAGAACATGCCATGCCCGCGCTGAAGGCGGCGTTCATGCCGCTGGATCGGTCCGGCGACGTGTTCAGCTGGGATCCGGTCTGACGGACAACCTCTCCCGCCGCTTTCCGGCGGGAGAGGTGACCGCGGGGTGTGCCTCTATTGGGAGCACGCGCAATCCGACCCCACCCGCACTGACAGCGACCCGCACGATCGGAAGTGCCTGACCCAACCGGTTGCAGTTCATCGACAGCCCCGCCGCCTGATCAGCGCGCCAGCCGCACCGTCGGCAAATTCTCCGGCACGCTCAGAGGCGCGCCGGTCGCCGCGCGCACGTCCTCCACGGTCAGGCCCGGCGCGATCTCGCGGATGCGAAAGCCGTCGCCGGTCGGCTCGAATAAGCCGTAGTTCGTTGAGATCAGCGTCACCACGCCACGCGCCGTCACCGGCAGGTCGCATTCACGTACCAGTCGCGGGCTGCCGTCGCGCGTCACATGCTCGAGGATGATGAACACCCGCTTTGCGCAGGCCGCGAGGTCCATCGCGCCGCCGATGCCGCCGCCTTTCTGGCCCTTGAGCTTCCAGTTGGCGAAATCGCCGCGGCACGAGACCTGATACGCGCCCATGACCGTCGCATCGATATGCCCGCCGCGGATCACACCAAACGAATCCGCGTGGTGGACCACCGCGGCGCCGGGCCGCAGGGTGACATTCTGACCGCCGGCGTTGACCAGGTTGAAATCCTCCTGGCCTTCCGGCGCGATCGGCCCATAGCCGATGACGCCATTTTCGGAATGATAGATGATGTCGCGGTCGCCGATGTTCGTGTTGGAACACAGCGTCGGAATGCCGACGCCGAGGTTGACCACCCAGCCGTCCCGGAACTCCAGCGCGACGCGATCGGCCATCTGCTGGCGGCTCAGTCCCTTGGTGTCGCTCATCGGCGGCGCTCCTGACGGCGGCTGGGCCAGATGCCCTCGGGTGGCGGCGGAACTTGCACAAGGCGGTGCACGAATATGCCTGACGTATGCACCATGTCCGGATCGATCTCGCCCGCTTGCACGATGGGCTGGTCGATCTCGGCAATGGTAACGCGCGCGGCGGTCGCCATCACGGGATTGAAGTTGCGCTGCGAGCGATGGAATTGGAGGTTGCCGAACGTGTCGGCGCGGGTTGCCCGCACGAACGCGTAGTCGAGTGGCAGCGCGTGTTCCAGCAAGTATTCACGGCCGTTGATGACGCGGGTCTCGCGGCCCTGGGCGAGTTCCGTGCCGACTGCTGTCGGCGTGTAAAACGCAGGAATGCCGGCCCCGGCGGCGCGCAGACGCTCGGCCAGCGTGCCCTGTGGCACGAGTTCCGCCTCGACTTCGCCGGCCTCGTAGTATTTGGTGAACGGCAGCACGTCGGTGGGACGCGTCGCGGCGGTGAAGGCGCAGATCACCTTCCTCACCTGACCGTTCTCCACCAGCATGCCGATGTCCGGATTCCGCGGCTGTTGCGCGCCACCGGTCGTGTTGGCGACCAGCGTGAGCTGCTTCGCGCCCTGCTGCAGCAGCGCGTTGATCAGGTTGAACGGCACGCCTGGCATGGCGAAGCCACCGAATCCGATGACAGATCCGTCGGCAATCTCGCGCACCGCCTCAGCGCAGCTGGCAACCAGCTTGGTTTTCTGCGTCATCGCCTCCCGCCCGTCTTGGTGACCGGGCGATGAACGGACAGGGGCGTGAGGGAGTCAAGCGGCGGCACAGCTCTTGTCAATGCGTTGGCGGTTCCGTGGCTATGGCGCCAATGCGGACATGATGTCGGCAGATAAGACAGCAGCGAGCACTGCCGTTTCTAACATGGCCGACGCACTCAGGCGACTCGACGCTCCTCCACCACGACCGTCGTGGTGACCGTGGGTGCCGTGTCGCACAGCCATCGCCCGACAATCCCGGCCGCAGCCGCACCAATCAGCGGGATCGTCCAGAACAGCCACAGCTGGCTTACATATTCTCCGCCCGCAAACAGGGCTGGCCCGGTGCTGCGCGCCGGATTGACGGAAGTGTTGGTCACCGGGATGGAAACGAGATGGATCAGGGTTAGTGTCAATCCGATCGCAATTCCGGCAAACCCGGCAGGTGCTCGCTGCGCTGTTGCGCCGATGATCACGAACACGAAGAAGAATGTCATCAGGAACTCGCTCAACGCGCACGCGGGTAAAGAAAATTTGCCCGGGCTGAGATTTCCGTAGCCGTTTGCCGCAAACCCGTCCGGCTCCCAACCTGGCTTGCCTGTCGCAATCAGCCAGAGTGCTCCGGCCGCCACCACGGCGGCGATGACCTGGGCGATGATATACGGAACGACGTGTTTCCCGGCACAGCGCCCGGCCACCCAGAGGCCGAACGTCACCGCCGGATTGAAATGCCCGCCTGAGATCGCGCCCACGGCATAGACCATGGTCAGTACCGTCAACCCGAACGCGAGAGCGACCCCTAAGAAGCCAATGCCGACTTCGGGAAAATGCGCGGCCAGCAGAGCCGCGCCACAGCCGCCGAACACCAACCAGAATGTACCGAAAAACTCAGCCCCGAGGCGTCGTGACATGTCCATGACGTTCACTCGCTCTTTTGGATCGTGATCCGGCTGGCCTGGCCGGTGAGAGAACCATAACAGAGCGAAAATATCAACCAAAGGAATCGTTCGCCACAAATGCCGATGGCTTAGAGGACATACGTCGTTCCCGGCACGCGAGACGGCAGCCCAGGTTTGGCTTGGAGTTATCGAGTGGCTTGCGCTGCTCGATCGACATCGCACAGTTTGCCCGTACTTTTCATCCGGTGACGACGAACCGCCGCGACGCAAACATTTCGCCGCTTTATTCCGCGCAGCCGGGGTCTGCTCTGCCCTGGTCAACGCCGGCATGATGGACGCGCTCCTGGAGGACCTGCTGTTCGTGGATCAGCGGTGTGCCACAGCAGGCAATCCGCCGGCGATCGCTCATCACGGCGCGTCGCACCCGGTCAGCAGCTTTCCGAGCAATAGTGTGGCGCCGGCGGAATGTCCGACGGTGGCGCTTCTGCAGCGCGCAGCCGCATGACACGAGCCATGCTACGACAATCCCATCCATGAACCATGTCCCTGAATGGCTTCTGCCCGCACCACACACGCCGGGTGGGCGTCGGCCTTCGCCAGTTCAGGCCGCTGCAAAACAGGACCGCGCGGTGAAAATGGTCGGTCAGCTCCGGCGTCAGGATGCCAGAGATCCTGAGACTGTATCTCGAACGTTTGAAGTCCGGATCGCAACGGGTTCAGGTTTTTCGCCTTTACCGCGGGCCGATCTGTGGTTTGTTTCGATCGGGAGGTGACGCATGATGTCGGTCCGGATCTTTCGGCTTACAATGGCAGCCTTGCTTGCCGCTGCGGGCGGGTCCGCATGGGAACGCGCGCATGCCCAGGGCGCGACGGTATCGCAGAGCGGCACGCCCGCCACCGCCGACTGCGGCGGCGGATGGGCCACCCTGAACGGCTCGGGAAACGCGGTTACCTTCCACAATGATTGCCAGGGACTGACGATCAACGGGAGCGGAAACACCGTTCAGATCGAGACCAAATCGGGCGCCAACATCACCTTCAACGGCTCGGGCAACCGGGTGAGCTACACATCCATCGGCGGAGCAGCGGATGCGACTGTCGCCAATCACGGCCAAGGCAACGCGGTCGACCATGTGACCGCCCTGGCCGGCGGCTCTCCATCGAGCGCAACCGGTGTGGTGGCGCCGGGCTCCGTGACGGTCCAGGGGAGCAATGGCGAACAGATCAAGATCGGCCCCGGCGGTATTGTCGCGGTTCCCGCGCCGGGAGCCGGCAATTCGGTCAGCATCACGCCAGGCGGCATCACGGCTACCCCGGGCGGCGGGGCCGTCGCGATGACGCCCGGGCAACTCATGTTCAACGGTGACGGCCAGACGCGGGACATGCAATGCAGCGGCACCACGGTCTACATCAACGGCAGCCGCGGAGAGTTCATCCTCAGAGGCGGCTGCAAGGCGCTCTATATTCGTGGCGACAACAATCTTGTCCATGCGGAGCTGGTGCCGGGCGCAGAGATCGGCCTACAGGGCAGCCAATCCAACGTCTATGTGGTGTTGACCGGCGCAGGCCCGTCGCCGCGGTTGCTCGTCAGCGGCACAAACAGCCACGCATTTCTGGTCCGGCATATCGATGACTCGGGGGGCGACGAGATTGCCGCCAGCGTTCGCAGCGGCGCTCTCTATCCGTCGGTGACGGCCCCGGGCGCCGTCGTCGCGGCAGCCATGCCCGTGATCATCACGCCCCAGGCGGCCCTTAACTTCGCGCGTGCCCAGAGCATTGCGGCGCTGCAACGCGACCTTGGCGCCACGCAGACGCCCGAGGGTACGGCGGTCAGTCTTTCCGGCGACGTGCTCTTTGACTTTGACCGAGACCAGTTGCGCCCCGATGCGCAGCGGAGTCTGGCGGAGCTTGCCATTCTGATCGCCCGCACGCATCCGCGCGGCCTGCAAATTGTTGGTTATACCGACAGCATCGGATTGCCGGACTACAACCGCAACCTGTCGGATCGCCGGGCTCGCAACGTCGCGGACTGGTTGACGGATTACGCCCGCATCACGGTCGGCGAGCTGGATGTCGAGGGCCGCGGTGCATCCAATCCGGTGGACCCGAACACCCTGCCGGACGGTCGCGACAATCCTGCCGGACGCCAGAAAAACCGCCGGGTCGAGGTTCTGCTGCGGCAATAGCGTCTTCCTCAGCCCGCGTGAGAGGTGAAAAACGTCTCCCGGATTGTGCAGCACACCGGGCGATGACGGACGCACCGTGACCGCCGTCTGAATGTTACCGGTCGGCTCAATCGTTCAGCCCGCGTCGCGGATCGTTCCATCGCACCATGCAGCGCGAAAGCGGTATCCCCGCCGATGAGTCCGTCGCTCTGATAAAGGTCTGGCGAAAGCGGCCCCGCGACTTTGTGACGCCGGCGCCAACTTCTGCATCGCCTCGGCATGACCGGGCATTCATCCGACCGCAGACACCTCCGCCCGCGCGGCTCAGCTGTGATCAGACCGCCCGCGCGATCATCGTCGCCACGTCAATAAAGAAGTCGCCGCTGTCGCCGATCTCAAAATGCGCCTTCACGCTCTGAGGCGCGCCCTGCTGCAATGACCTGATCGCCGCTGCGTGGGCCGGCAGCGTGCGGGTGCGCGCAATCCACACTGGAAAGTCCATGAACAACCGGCGGTTCGTCACGCCGTCCAGCACAAAACCGGCGCGGGTCAGCGCACCGACCCACTGCACCATCGCATAGTCGCGGACATGCGATACGTCACGCAGCAGTTCGACGGTCTGCAAATGCGTATCCAGCAGCGGATCGGCCGGCGCGATAACGTCGATGAATACCGCTCGGTGATTCGCCTTCAGCACACGGCGTGCCTCGCGCAGGCCGGCCTCCATGTTCTGCCAGTGATGCGTGGTAAAGCGCGACAGCACCATGTCGAAGCAGGCGTCCGCGAATGGCAGGTGCTCGGCGGCCGCCTGTCGCGTGGTGATATTGTGCAGGCCGCGTTCCGCCGCGGTGCGCGCCACCACGTCCAGCATCGCCTGCGTCACATCGCACGCCACCACCGATGCAACATGCGGCGCCGCGCGGTAGCTCACATGGCCGCCGCCGCAGCCGAGGTCCAGCACGTGTGCATCGGGGCGGCCGCGGACTTCGGCTTCGATCTGGTCGAGGTCGTCGCCGCTGCTGTGTACCAGGCTGGTGACATAGTCCTCGGCACGCGGGGCGTACTGCCCGGCGACATAGTCCTGCTGCGTGACGCTCATAGGTCCGGCTTCCTCGGGTGATGGCGGGCATTCTGCCGTGGTGACGCCACCGGTATAAGTGGGGCGGTTATCCTGGTATTCATTGTCCCACCATGGAAGACGACCAACGGCGCCAGCTCGGCGCCTTCCTGCGTGCGCGTCGCGAAGCCTTGATTCCCGGCCACGCCGGGGTTGCCTCGCACGGCCGCCGCCGCACGCCCGGGCTGCGACGCGAGGAAGTCGCCCTGCTCTCCGGGATCAGCACCACCTGGTACACGTGGCTCGAACAGGCGCGGGAGATCGCGCTCTCTCCGGCAGCGCTCGCGCGGCTCGCGGACGCCCTGCAGCTAACGCAGGCTGAACGCACCTACCTCTTCGAGTTGACCCGACGGCACGATCCGGTACCGCCTGGAGCCAAGGTGGTGGGCGACGCCGCCCCGCCAGAGCTTGCGGCCGTGCTGCAAGCAACCACGGCAGCGGGCTATCTGCTCGACCCGCTGTGGTGCGCACGGGCGTGGAACGACGCGGCGGCCCGCTTGTTCGCGCCGTGGTTCGACAGCGGCGAGCCGTGCCTGCTGCGCTTCGTATTTCTCAACCCCGCAGCGTGCGACTTCATCTGGGACTGGGACAACCGCGCGCGCCGCCTGATTGCGGAGTTCCGCGCGGATACGGCGCGTGATCCTGAGGATGCCGCCACGCGCGCGCTCGTCGCGGCCCTGACCCGTGAGAGCCCGGCCTTCGCGCAGTTCTGGCGCGAGCAAGCGGTGCTGGCGCGGGAGGGGGGGACCCGGAAATTCGTGCATCCGGTGGACGGGGTGGTGGAGTACGAGCAGGTGACGCTCGTGCCCGCGGCACATGCGGGGTGGAAGGTGGTGATGTTGCTGGGGCCGGCCGGGTGAGCCTCCAGGGCGGTGGCAGCGCGCGGCGAACCTGCGAACGAGAAGGTCAGGCCGGCAGGCGGTGCTCCACCGGTACCGACCGGCAATCCATCTCGTAGTCGAGGCCCACGACGGGCGGGCGGGCGAAGTGCCAGGTCAATCCGTGCTGTGCCGCACCGCGCCGAACGATCTCGTCTGCCAGAAACGGGTAGAGGTCGTACACCGTGTAGAGCTGCACCGCCGTCGTATCGCGCCACGCCGCCCCGACCGCCGCCATGCGCTGCTCCATGCGGTCGAGCACGTATCGACCCTTCGCGCGCAGTCCCTCGGGGCTGGTGTCGCCGAAGCGGATCGTGCGCTCGCGGTAGGATGCGTGGCCCTCCTCCGCCTCGCCGCTGCCGGCGATAACGAAGCTGCCCGATGCGCCGGCGTCCTCATCCGTAAGACAAAACGCGTGCAGACTCGGTTCGGCCGGCTTGTTCACTTCGGGGCAGACATTGCTGCGCGCCACCGGGTTCCTGTCGTCGCGCATGATTCCCCAGCGCTCCAGCGTGCCGACATAGTGGCGGTTGAATGCAATGAAGCCCGCATCGGTGAAAGGCGCCGGCGAGCGCAGCTCGCACGCGCAGAATGCGGCCAGAGGCCGGCCGCGTCTCGTGATGAACCGTTCGATGAAGCCGAAGCCCGCCGCGAGCGGGATTGGCTGCAACAGCTCGACCCGCTCGATACGGAACCCGTCGAGCGCCACAACGCCGGCAGAATATTGAAACACGCCCGGGATGTAGCGATAGCCGCCAGCTGGAAAATCGACTGTCGCCGCGGTCATGTTCCGGTGCCCTGGTGTGGTCTGGAACAACAAGTCCCGCACGCGCCGGCCTGCGTCAACTCGGCCGCCGCCCTGGTTGGCCGACCTTCTCAGGATGTGAGAGGATGGGGCGCGCCCGTCGAGGACTGCCGCCATGTCTGTATCGATCCGTCCGTTGCATCCGACTTTCGCCGGCGAGGTTTCCGGCATCGACTGCCGCGCACCGCTCAGTGCAGACGAAGTCGCGGCAGTAGAAGCCGGTATGGACCGCTATGCCGTGCTGGTGTTCCGCGACCAGAAGATCAGCGACGAACAGCAGCTCGCATTCACGCGCCATTTCGGTGAGCTGGAGAGCTACAAGACGCCAGGCCATATCCGGAAACACGACGAGTCACGGCTGGGGCCGGGGATGGCGGATTTCTCGAACCTCGACCGCACCGGCAAGATCATGTCCGCCGAAGACCGCGTGTGGTTCTTCAAGCTCGGCGACCGGCTTTGGCATTCCGACAGCTCGTTCCGGCCGGTTCCGGCGAAATACTCGCTCTTGTCCGGTCGTATTCTGCCGTCCTGGGGCGCCAACACGGAATTCGCCGACATGCGCGCGGCGTACGACGCACTGGACGCGCGAACCCGGGCGGAAGTCGAGGACCTTGTTTGCCTGCATTCGCTGACTTACTCGCGCGAGGCGATCGGTTTCACCGACCTGACACCGGAGGAGGTGGCCGCGTTCCGCCCGGTCCGCCAGCGCCTGGTGCGCACGCATCCCGCGACCGGCCGCAAATCATTGTTCCTCGCATCGCATGCCGGCGCGATTGAGGGTTGGACGGTGCCGGAGGCGCGCATGTTCCTGCGCGACCTGACCGAGTTCGCGACACAGCCGCAGTTCGTTTATTCGCACGCATGGCGGCCGTTCGACCTTCTGATGTGGGACAACCGCACCACGATGCATCGCGCGCGCCGCTTCGACCGCAACGAGGTGCGCGACGTGCGCCGCACCACGCTGGCAGGCGACGTCGCGACCATCGAACAGGCGGCGTAGCGCTTTCCGTCATCGCGAGACGCATCAGCGGCTCGGCGACGACGGAACAGAGCGTTACTCCGCGGCGACCCGTGTCGGTGGCTGCACCGTGTTCGGGCCGAAACGTTCGCGAAATGGTGTGGTATCGAGATCCTCAAGCTCGATCTCGCCCGCCAGAACCCTGCGCTTCCACTCCTGGTGCTCGGATTCCGCGGCATGGAATTCCGGCATCACTTCCTTGGCAAACAGCTCCAGGCTGTCGCAGATATGCTCATGCGCGTTCTTGCCCGCCTGGTTGAGCAGGATGACCTGGTCGATGTTGGAAGTCTGGAAGCGACGCAGACGGCGCCGCAGCGTTTCCGGCGAGCCGATCAGGCCGCCTGATATCGCACGCGCCGCGGCTTCCGGATTCTCTCGCTTCCACTTGTTGTATTCGTCCCACATGTTGACGGTGTAGGGGTCGGGCCGCTTGCGGCCGGAACTCGACCCGTAATAGCGCAGCGCAAACTGGAAGAACGTGGCGCCATCGGCGCGGCGACGCGCTTCCTCATCCGTTTCGGCGCACATGAAGTAGCTGACCAGCGCGATATTGGGATTGGTCTGATAGTCGCACAGCTTCTCCTGATGCTTCGTGAACGCGTTGTAGTACGCATGCACCCAGGCGTGCGCCGCATCGGCAGACAGAAACTGGAAGCCGAGCGCGCCCAGGCCGCGACGTCCGGCCATCTCGATCGTCTCGAGCTGCGAGCATGCCACCCACAATGGCGGATGCGGCTTTTGCACCGGCTTCGGCAGCACGTTGCGCAGCGGCATCTTGTGCCACTTGGTGTCGAACTCGACACCCTTGTCCTGGAACATGGGAATGATACAGCGGATCGCGTCTTCCCAGATCTCGCGCTTGGTCTCCATGTCGCGGCCGAAGCCGCCGAGTTCGGTGATCGACGCCGATTCGCCGGTGCCCATCTCGACGCGGCCGTTGCTGACCAGGTCGAGACAGGCGATGCGCTCGGCGACGCGCTGCGGCGGGTTGGTGGTGAGCTGCACGATCCCGTGACCCAGCCGGATGTTCTTCGTCCGCTGGCTGGCAGCACCGAGAAAAACTTCCGGCGACGGAGAATGCGAGTACTCTTCCAGGAAGTGATGCTCGACTTCCCACGCATAGTCGTAGCCAAGCCTGTCAGCCAGTTCGACCTGCGTCAGCGCGTTCTGATACAACCGCTGCTCGTCACCCGCCGCCCACGGGCGCGGAAGCTGCAACTCGTAAAAGATGCCAAATTTCATGATCAGCCCTCGGTGCTACTGGCCAGTAGTCGGCCCCACCGGGCGGGTCTAGTCAAGCACCGGTGCAGGGGAATAATTCGGCGCCGCCGTCGTTCATGATGGCGACTTGCCGAAATCAGCGGTCTCAATCGGGAGATAGCATCCATGCGGGGCGATCTGTTCGTCAGACTTCTGCTGCTGGGAAGTCTACTGGCCATCGCGGCATGCACGAATTCAGGCCGGGTGGAATCTAAGTCCAGTCAGTCACACAATAACCAGCAAATGATGCTCGACCCGAGCTCCGGCGCAGGCGGCGGCGGCGGCGGGTACTGAACCGCTGACCGGCCGCCGTTAACGGTGACTTAACGCGACGGTATCGGTGCTTGTGTGTCGAAGCCCGGGAGTGTGCTCAGCGATTCAACCACGCCCCAGCGCCGCCATCAGTTCCGTCCACTCACGCCGGTTGAGCCCGCTGTCTTCCATTGCCACCGACTCGCCGTCCAGCATGCGCCGCACCGCCGTCAGCATGGGGGCCGACAGCGTGACCGCACCGAGCCGGTAGTCGCGGAACGCCTTGCACGCAACCGGCACCCACGCCTCGACGGTCCGCAGCATCACCTCGGCATAGGCGCGGATTTCGTATTGTGCATGCGCATCGGCACGCAGCGACAGGAAATGCAGAAGATTGTAGAGATCGATCTTCCAGTACCACTGCGTATAAGTGTTGAGCGTCAAATTCATCCGGGCAAGTTCGCGCGCGAGTCCCCGCCGGGACGGATCGCGCGGTGCTCCGGTTTCGTCCTCGTTCAACATCTCGGTATAGTGATCATAGCAGCGTGCCGCGTCGTCACGCAGCAGGCCGAGCACGTGCAGGGCCTCGTCTCCCGCCAGCACATCGCCGCGCCCCTGTCGATTCACGGTTGACTGTGCAGCCAGGTGCTCCGGCGATGGAATGTAGAATTCACGATCGAGGATGGAATAGCGCGCGGAATACTCGTTTACGTTCGCGGTGCGATGCCGGATCCACTGCCGGGCGACAAAAATCGGCAGCTTCACGTGATACTTGATCTCGCACATTTCGAACGGCGTCGAATGGTAGTGCCGCATCAGGTAACGGATCAGGCCTGCATCTTCTGAAACCCGCCGCGTGCCGCGCCCGTAGGAGACACGTGCCGCCTGCACGATCGCGCCGTCATCGCCCATGTAGTCGATGACGCGGATGAAGCCATGATCCAGCACGGGCGTGACCTGGTAGAGCATGGCCTCCAGCGCAGGGACTGTCGGGCGCGCCGTCGGCGTGTGCTGCGTCCTGGCAGCGGCAATTTCGTCGGCCTGCTGATCGGTGAGTGGCATGCGTGGCTCCGGCGAGCGGGCGATCAGGGACCGCGCGCAGCATAGGAATGTGCTTCACAGTTTCCGAGAGATCCCGCTTTGCCTGCCGGAGATCGTGTGCCATCGTCATCCTGAGCCAGACATCCGGGCCATCGCCGCGCAGACTGCCAGGCCGCGCGGTGATTTCCGGCGTTGCGGAGACGCTGCAACAGAATCGCATGGAGCGTCTGACGGGATAGACAGAGCTTCTCTGCCGCTGCCTTCACCGTCAACCGTGGCCGCGGCAGCACATCCTCAGGCGGCAATGCGCCTGGATGGCGGGGACGCGAGGCTTGCAGTCCTTTCGGGCGATATCCGGTCATGGCTCAGGCTTTCTCGACCTGTCTGGCGACCGTGCGCAGCAGAACAAAATGTGTCAACCGGCCCCTCACAGGCCCGGGAACCACGCGCGCCGCCCAGCCGGGATGGCGCCCCTTCCCCCGCGCCATCGCCCTCACTATATTTGGCGGGCTGGTTCGCCGGCTATGGCGATAAACGGTTCGTGGAATAAGCGTAGTGGACCCGGGGGCAGTGCCCGGCGCCTCCACCATTCAGTCCGCCGATCGGCGGGTTTGCGGGGGCGAAACAGGCTCGACACGCGCGGTAAAGACGGACTTTTCGCTCGGCATGGTTCCGCCGTTATCGGGCCATTCTACAAGTGCCAACGATAATGAGGCGCTCGCTGTCGCGGCATAAGCGATAAGCGCGGTTCGGGGGGCACCGGGCAACAGAAGCCCCCCATTTCCCGGTTACTCATCGGCCGCCGTCAGTCGCGGAATGTGGCTGCTGCAGTTCGTGTCCCACGCCTCGACGTCGATGCGAATCACGCGCTCGACGCGCGCGGGGTAGTCGGGATCGCGCACGGCGGCCAGCAATGCCGGATCGTCATCCAACACCGTCGCACGACCCCAGATTTTCAGCCGCGTGCGCGCGTCGTAGTCGATCGCCAGCAGCAGGACCCGGTCGTTCTCCATCAGGTTGCCAACGGTGATGTATTGCCGGTTGCCGGAATAATCCGCGAAGGCCAGCGTGCGGGGTCCCAGCACCTTGATGAATCCGCGCGGCCCGCCGCGGTGCTGCAGGTGCGGCCAGCCCTCCAGACTCGCCGTGCCGAGGATCACGCTATTGGCGCGTGCCAGGCGGGCCTGCAACTCCTCTGGCAGCGAGTCGCGGACCGGCGGACGTTCCGCGATGCGCTCGCTGTGGGCACGCGAACCGTTGCGTTCCTGCGCCGCGCGAACTGACGCAGTGTAGGCGAGACGGGTGAAGGCACGGGTCATGCGGCGCTCTCCTCGGGATGCACCGCCCCACATAGGCTTCCACGCGGGACCGGAGTAACGATCATTCCTCACCAGTCCTGTGAATACGGTTCACATCATGTCCGCCCGATTGCCCCCGCTCCCCGCACTCCGCGTGTTCGAATCCGCCGCTCGGCATGGCAATTTCAGCCGAGCCGCAGAAGAGTTGCATCTGACCCATGGCGCCATCAGCCATCAGATGAAATCGCTGGAGAATGCGCTTGGAGTCGTCCTGTTCCGACGCGGCCGGCGTGGCGTCAGTTTGACGCAGCAGGGCGCGGCATTTGCGACCGTGATGCACGATGCGCTGGACCGCATCGCCCGTGGTGTCGCCGCGCTTCGCGGCCCGCGCGCACTGACGGTCAGCGTGCTGCCGGCCTTCGCCACACACTGGCTGATCCCGCGGCTGGCCGACTTTCAGGCGCGCCATCCCGACATCGACGTCAACGTTCGTGCCAACCAGCAACTGGTGAATTTCGTGCAGGATGACGTGGACCTCGCGGTACGCTACGGCCCGGGCACCTGGCCAGGACTGACCGCCACGAAGCTGCTGGTTGAGCATGTCTTTGCCGTGTGCAGTCCCCGTTTCGCCGCCGGCCGGCTGCCGCGCAACCTGACGGACCTGGCCGCGGCGCCACTGCTGCACAGTCCGACGCAGCCCTGGGACTCGTGGTTTCGCGCTCTCGGTGCCAACCCGCCGACACGCCGGCGCGGGCCGAGCTTCAGTGAGGCTTCTCTGGTGCTGCGTGCCGCGATCGACGGCCTGGGCATCGCCCTGGCACGTTCGGTACTGGTGCAGCCGGAGCTCGATGCCGGCTCGCTGGTTCGCGTGCTGCCAGAGAGCGTCCCCGCTGAGTTCGCGTATTATGTCGTGCGTCCTGAAAACGCCGAGATCAGTCCGAACCTGGCGGCGCTGTGTGGGTGGCTGCAGGCGCAGGCAGCCGCGCAAGCTGAGCCAGCAGTTCGCGATCGAGCAACGCGGCGAGTTCGGCCTCGTGCTCGTAATCGGGCATCAAATGACGCAGCAGCGCATCGCGCCGCACCGCGGGGTGGAAGTAGAGCTCGCTGATCCCGTCAGGGAGAACCTGCAGCAGCCGGCGTACGCGATCAGCGGTCATATGGCCGCTCCAGGCCACGCCGAAACAATGGTCGTTGCTCGCCACGCCTGCCGCGCGCGCTTGGCGTCGCAGCAGCGCAGTCCAGCGATAGAGTGCCCACGCGCCCGGTCCGGTCCGCGTGCCGCAGCGGCGAAGCACATCCGGCGGCTCGGCAGGAATGCGGATGGCAGGCAGGCCAAATTCGCGGCCGATGTCCAGCATCAACCGGCCGACGGTCGGATGCAGATGCATGTGCTTATGCGCATTCGCGTGATCGAGCGCGAGACCCGTCGCGGCGAAGGCGGCGAACTGCGCACGGATCTCAGCGGCAAGTTGTCGCCGGGCGGCGGGACGAAACGCGTAGCGAACGCCGAGCCTAAACTGGTCGGACGGGAACTGCCCGTCGGCATCGACGAGGCCGGCAATGTCTGGCGGCGGCAGGACAGCCGGACCTTCAATCACCACCAGATGCAGACCGACGCGCAGATTTGGCAATGCCCGGGCACGCCGCACGGCGTCGGCGGCGGCAGGCGCCGCCACCATGAGGCTCGCGGCCTCGAGGATCCCGTTGCGATGGGCTTGCTCCACCGCTTCGTTGACAGCCTCCGAGAGGCCGAAATCGTCCGCCGAAATGATGACGCGTCGCATATCGATCGCCGCTCAGGCCGCGAATGCCAGGCCGGGACGGACCGCCTGCCGCCGACGCGTGACGCCGGGAACCGCCGTTCGCGGCCGATCCAGAATTGGGGCCGCGGTGGCAAACATCGTGCGGACGCTTGGCAAGGGTGGAATCATTCTGAGCGCAACCGCGCGGACCTTCCCTGCGCGGGCCTTCCCTTGCACCCGCGTCGCTAAGCAATAATATTGCGCATCCTGGCCCGATCAATGGGCAGCGCCATCAGGGAAACGCCTTCACTGCGCATGAGCACAACCAGCGCCGAAACGCCGCCTCCGGCCTTGGATGCGATCGACCGCAAGATCCTGGCCGAACTGCAGAACGACGGACGCATCACCAACGTTGAGCTGGCGCGCCGCTCCGGCATCTCGGCGCCTCCCTGCCTGCGGCGGGTGCGCCGGCTCGAGGAGGCCGGTGTCATCCGCGGCTATCATGCCGATCCGGATCCGCAGAAGCTTGGCTGGGAGATCACGTTCTTTGCCGTTGTCGGTCTGGACAGCCAGAAGGAGTCAGTGCTGTCGGCCTTCGAGCAACTGGTCGCCGCCTGGCCAGAGGTTCGGGAGTGCCACATGATCCGCGGCGGCGGCGATTTCCTGCTGAAGCTGGTTGCACGCGACACCGCGCATGAGAACCGGCTGACGCAGCGGCTGACCGGCTCACCGACCGTCAGCCGCGTGCAGACGCTGCAGACCATCCGTACCAGCCGAAGCCTCGCCGGCGTGCCACTGTAGTGCGACCCGCGTCATCGCTGGGCCTCTCCTCACCATCCACGCCTTGTTTTCCCAACGACTTCCTGTTTGGTGTCTTCGCGCCGCTCAATGTCCCGAAAGCGAGCGCGGCGACTGGCTGATCGGTCTGGCGCGGTGGCCCGACGACCGCGTTCACAGGGGGAACGGATCACGATCTGAAAGTTGACACCGCCACCACCTCGGCCATGCCATGCGCGAAGCTGATCAAGCAGCGTTTCCGGCTCAAGCGGGAGAAGAAGATATGAACGACGCGGCGCGCCATCTGGTCGAGTACAGGTGCGAGGACCACATTGCCACCATCACGCTCAACCGGCCGGAAAAGCTCAACGCGTTCTCGGACGACATGGTGGTGGCGCTGTCCGAAGCACTGCGCCGGTTCGACATCGATCAGGACGCATTCGTCGGAATCATCCACGGTGCGGGCCGCGCTTTCTCCTCAGGAGCCGACGTGCAGCAGCGCCAGCTCCGTCGCCGCGAGGAATTCGAGCAGCACGGCGGGCCGCAGGGATGGGGCGCGCACGCGGGCGACCTGCTGACGCGGGCGGTGAACTGGAAGCCGGTGATCGCCGCCGCGCATGGCTACGTGATGGGGCTCGCGCTCGGTATCGTGCTGGAGTGCGATCTGATTGTCGCGGCCGCCGGCACGAAGTTCCAGGTGACGGAAACGCCGCGCGGGCTGGGGGGCGCGAAATACTGGGCGCTGCTGAATTTCCGCGGCGCCGCTGCGTTTGGCACAGAAATGGCGCTGACCGGCCGGTTCTTCACCGCAGAGGAAGCGCTCGAGAACCGTATCATCAACCGCATCGCGCCAGAGGGAGAGCACCTGGCAACGGCGCGCGAGCTGGCCCAGACGGTGGCGGCCAATCCGCCGCTCTCGGTGCGCGCAACGGTGCGCTCCCGCCGCTGGTACATGGACCTGCTGGAACGCGATGTGGCGATGCAGACAGCGCCGCTGAAGCTTTACCTGAGCGAGGACTTCCACGAGGCGGCACTCGCCTTCGCGGAGAAACGCGTGTCGGGACCGTTCAAAGGACGATAAGTCAACAACGCGCGCGGGAATTCCCGCTCCGTTTACGCGAATGGGATGCGAGCGCAGTCGCTCGTCAACTTACCGGCCCCGGCGGTCCTCGATGGGGTGACTGATGATCTCCGCGGATATCCGGCCGGCCGTTCCGAGCGAGCAAGCCTGCGTCCGCAATTGCTGCCGGCCCCAGATGCTCACGTACCCAATCGACGACCTGGACCCGCAAGCGTCGGTCGCGGATGCATAACCGCCGCGACAAGGGCCGTGTCGCAGCCCGGACACGATCTGCGCACAGCGCAGTTGCTTGGCACCTCGCTCCCAGAAGGAGCCGTTTTGGTTGGCCAGCGAGCGGGCGTCGGGGGGGGGGACCGACGACGCGCCGTACGGCGCCGCCCAGGGCCGCCTGAAGAACCAAGAAGCCCATCCCTCCGGGGGATAGAGTCTCACGCGTCGGTTATTGCGATCTCCACAGGGCCGAAGCAATCTCCGGCGCGCCGCACCGAGGACGCAGTCTCATGCTCGCCGCCACCCTCGCCCGCTGGCTTGTTGATGTGCCGCTGCCTCTCTTCGCCTCTTCGGGTGCGTCGGGCTCGATGCGAGGTCTCCGGCATCACCGCGACGCGATCGACATGGCACACACCGCCTCAGCCGCCACGATCGCGACCATGCCGGACGCAGCCGTTGAACGTTCAATCGTGCCGCGATCTGTCGGACGCGCCGCGCGCCGCGCGTCCGGCGTGATAGCGATCTCCGGCCCGCTGGACGGTGTCGACGGACACTCGCCGCCGGATGCGAACGCGGACCGCGTCGTCATCATGCGGCTGGCGGGCCTTCAGATCCTGATACCATCCCGCTCCCCCGTGGGCCCGGCGTAGCGCGGATGGACGCGCTCTCCGACCGGGACGTCGCCGGCCCGCCCACGCACGGTCCGTCGCCGCGCCCCGAGCGCCCGGTGCGGCTGTTCTGCCTCGTGCTGATCTGGCTCGTCGCGGCAAGCGCCGCTGCCTGGGCGTGGGCTTTGGCAATCGAGTTTGCGATCGCGGTGGTGATCGACGTGCACAACGACGTGCAATTCCGTTTCGCGCATGTCTGGCCCGTTGCACGGCCATCCTTCACGCTGCTGATGCTGCTGGGTGCCGACCTCGTGCTGGTGTTCGCCGGCTGGGGACGTGGCGCGGCGGTGGGCGGTGGCGACGCCCGAGCCGGCCTTGGCTTCGGCCCCATCCGTCGGCCCGGTCTTCTGATCGCCTTTGCGACCCTGGGCGAGGCGGCCGTGTTCGGCTGGGCCGTCGTGGTCTACTTCGCGCTGCAGCCGGGCGATCACGGCGTGATCGCCCGGCTGCTGGGTAGGATCCAGCACGCCAGTGCGCTTGAGCAGGCAGCCATCCTGTTCTGCGTGGTTGTGCTCAGTCCGCTCTGGGAGGAGTTCTTTTTCCGCGGTTGGCTGTGGACCGGGCTGCGCCGCTACTGGGGCACGCTTCCGGTGATGATCGCAACCACGGTACCGTGGCTGTTGCTGCACATGTTCGACGGATGGCTGCGCCCGCTCTACTTGCTGCCGATGGGGGTGATGCTTTGCCTGGCCCGGCACTACTGCGGCGGCATTCGCGCCTCCATCACGCTGCACGTGCTGAACAACCTGATTGCCATGGGGCCTGTGCTGCTCCTGCAATCCTGACCGCCACAGCGGTCACGATTGACAACGACGCGCTTGTCACCCAGACCAGTCATCTGTTCCAACCATCCCCGCTATTGGGGAAAGAAACGCGGCGTGATCAGCCAGAAGCTCGCAAGATTGACCTCCGGGCGGGTCCACTACGCCTGGATCGTCCTGGTGGTGATGTTCACTGCCATGCTCGCCGGCGTTGGCGTGCGCGCGGCGCCGGGCGTGATGATTGTGCCGCTCGAGCACGCATTTGGCTGGGACGTCGCCACCATCTCCGGCGCCGTGTCGATCAACATCATTCTGCTCGGCGCCACCGGGCCGTTCCTGACCGGGCTCATCGACGGTTTCGGTCTGAAGAACACAATCCTGTCCTGCATGGCGGTGCTGATGGCCGGCACCGGCCTGTCGATATTCATGACCGCGCCGTGGGAGTTGTTCGTCACCTGGGGGCTCATGGTCGGTATCGGCTCCGGCGCCGGGGCGGTTGGCATGGCAGCCGCGGTGTCGAACCGCTGGTTCGCCGAGCGCACCAGCCTGGCGATGGGGCTGCTGACCGCCGCCAACGCTGCCGGCCAGCTCGTATTCCTGCCGCTGCTCGCGTGGCTGGCCGACCGCTTTGGCTGGCAAGGCGTGGCGATCGGCGTCACCATCGCCATGGGCGTGTCGCTGCCGATGCTCGCGATCCTGCTGCCGGAGTCGCCGGCGTCGGTTGGGCTCGGCGCCTATGGCGCGGCGGAGATCTGGCAGGCGCCGCCGCGCCGAGGAAATCCGTTCGCCGTCGCTTTCAACGCACTCGGTCGCGGCGCGCGCTCGCTTGATTTCTGGCTGCTGGTCGTCAGTTTCGGCATCTGCGGGTTTTCCACCAACGGGCTGATCAACACACACCTGATTGCCTATTGCGCCGACCACGGTATCCCGGAAATCCGCGGCGCGGGCATTCTGGCGGTCATCGGCGTGTTCTCGCTGATCGGCTCGGCCGCGTCCGGCTGGCTGTGCGACCGCTACAATCCGCGCATCCTGTTGTTCTGGTATTTCGGCCTGCGCGGTCTGTCGCTGGTGTTGCTGCCATTCAGCCAGTTCGACGTGCTCAGCCTGTCCGTCTTTGCCGTGTTCTATGGACTGGACTGGGTCGCCACCGGACCGGCGATCTTTGCGCTGACCAACGAGGTGTTCGGCCGCCGCGACAGCCCGGTGCTGGTGGCGTGGATCTTCGCCGGTCACCAGGTCGGCGGCGCGCTGGCCGCGATCGGCGCCGGCGCCGTGCGGGACTTCACCGGAACGTATCTGCTGGCGTTCCTGGCCAGCGGGCTCGCCTGCTTCTGCGCCTCGCTGCTGGTGCTGCGCGTATCGCGCGGCGCGCTGGCGGTTGCACCAGCCGAGTAGCCGACGCACCGCGTCACTTTTCCGCACAGTGACGTGATCGGTCCGGCCATGCGCGTGCCGCCAACGCGGGCGGATACTTGCAGGCACCGCCATTCCGACGCCGACACTTGACCGGCCCTCTGCCCGTTAACACCTTCCCGCCTCCGGCACAGAGGAGGTCCCGCAATATGGCTGTCGCCCGCCAGGTCATCACAGCGCTGAACCGCAACGGCACCGACTTGCTCGGAATGAAGAACCTCGCCGTCAAGATCGCAGATGAAAGCATCGTCTCCGGGTCGCTGCTGACGGTTGAGAGCAACCATTTCTGCGTGCTCAAATCGCGTGGCGCGGTGCTGAATGTATACGACACGGGCCAGTATGCACTGGTGACGCCCGACAAGCCGATCATCGGCGCCTTCGTGCAGGGGTTCTTCTCCGGCGCATCGCCCTGGCAGTACGAGGTGATCTACGTCAACCGCGCCAAGCTGCTGGTGAGCAGCCAAGGTATCGCCACCACGCGGGAAATGGCCGAAGTCTCCTACCAGGTCGACTACTATGTCCACGTGGACAGCAAGGAAGACGCCCTCGAACTGACAACGCACCTGCCATTCAGCGGGACCGTGATCGATACCGACGAGATCGCGGCCTATGCAGGCCCGGCAATCGAGCAAGCGATCAATGCGGTGGTGCAGGCGACGCCGCTCGAACGCATCAACGAGCATATCGCTCAGTTGCTGGAGACCGTGAAGGGTCACCTCAGCGACTTTCTGCGCGTCTATGGGATCACGTTGAACGACCTGAAGGTCCTCGTGCTGCCGAAAGACGAGCGCATGCGTGAGCTGATTTCGCTTCAGGCCCTCGGTCTGTCTGCCCAGGACGCCATACGCTATTACCTGGCGCTGAAGATGGCTGATCAGGGCCTGCTCTCGGCACCCAACGCCGCGGTAGGGGCGCCGTTCGCCATGGGCGGCGCGGTGCTCGGCACATTCCCGTTGCAGCTGGGCGCCGGAACGGCGCAGCAGGCTAACCCGCCCGACACGCCTGCACCGAATTCGCCATGGGGCACTCCGTCGAGCGATCGTGAGGGATAGCATGACGCCACCGGCAGGTTTTTATGACGCCGATGCCCTGGAACAGATTGCCATTAATCTGTTCTATGGCTGGGGTTACAATTTTTATCGGCTGGAGAATCAGCTGCGCGCGGACGATCTGCTCGTTCGCTCGCACGTCGGCGTCATGCTCAGCGGTGCGCGCAAATGCGTGGAGGCCGAGCTGAGCCGCTACCGCCGTACGTTCCTCGCGCCGCCGACGCGGGAGAATCCCATGCCGGACCCAACGGCTGTCGCGCGTGCACGTACACTCGAGGCTCTCTCCGCGGACATTGGCCAGTTGGAGGGCGCGATCCGCGCCCTGCCAGCACCGGAAAACGACCGCATGACACAACGATACCGCGAGGAAGCCGATACCCTGCTCCGATTGCGCACATGCGACACGCAACTCGTCGGCCAGGCGGAAACGCTGCGGGAGATGCTGACCCAGGACTACAATTGGATGCTGCAGAACGAGGCCATGATCCGCGACGGCTTGCGGCTGCTGCGGCGCACGCTGGAAACGCGGCGGCTGCTGTTGGATTGACGAGCCGCGCGCACCATTCCCCTGATGCGACAGGGGCATGGGCGTGACATTTGAACGGCGGTGCGGCCGACGGCATCGCGCGGGCTGATCTGTCGCATTCGGGTTTACTGACGCCGCCAGCGATGCGCTGCAATGCATTCCGCCATGGCGTCCCGCCAACCGCCGGCCATTGGTCTCCAAACCAAAGCGTCAGTCCGACAGACCACAGCAGTATGGACGCAGGCCGCGACTTCCAGGAACTGGACCATACGCTGCAGAGTCGGGCGGGACGCGGGGTGCGCGCCCGTTCCGTGTCACGGGTGGGTCAACCGACGCTGCGGCGCGCCGGGGGCCTCCTCCTTTCAGATCCGTTGAGAGAGAAATTCCACCAGGATCAGGCAGTAGGTAGAATTAGAATCTTTTTTTATCGCGGTTCTTGACCTTCCGTGAAAAGATAATCTCCTAATGGGCATTCCGATAGCGGGCCCGTTGGGGTACGAGAATGGAACTCAATTTGCTGCTCTCCGCTGCCGTGTCGCGACCAGGCCAGGCTTGGTCCC